>CAZPUI010000606.1:0-3598 GCA_964589695.1 uncultured Solibacteraceae bacterium
CGCGCGCTTACCGCGAAGACGGCGCCCCGCATAGCTATGGCGTCAATGCCGACCGCATCTACAAGGGCAAGACGCCGCCGCTGCGGTATGCGATTGGCGTGCTCAACGTGCAGATCGACCGCCCCGGCCGCGTGACCCACCTGGACTGGCTGCGCGCGCCGCGCCATGCGCCCGAAGTGACCCCGGAGATCGGACGCACCATCCAGAGGGCTCCACCCTTCCCCCGGCGCACGCGCCTGGGGCCCCACCGGGCCCACCCCCTGCGGGCCCGGGCGGGCCGACTCCTGGTGAGGCCCCTCTGGGTGTAGCCCCTGGTGGCCCTCTCCTACCTGGGCTTCCGGTACTACCAGCACCGGATCAGTCGGGTGGTTTCAGGCGCTGTCCTGGAATAATCCGTCGCACCCATTGCTTGTGGCCACACAGCGCCTTCCTGTGCTGGGGACTGCCCACCACCATGGGCACGCTCCCTTCCAGGACTCGTTGGACCGGCATCCAGTAGACACCGGTCGCCGCCATCCATGCATCTGGCAACCATCTGCAGGAGCCAACCCCGCAACTCCTTCAACCCGGTCAGCGTTGTGGCGAGACTCCGTTGCTCACAACACCGACCTCCCTGCGGTCCTATTTGCACATGGCACGCAGCCACCACCGCCGAAATGCGCCTCCAGCTCGGAGGCGATCCTATGAACGAAATTCTATTGCCTTCTCCATTCGGCCTCCCCTGAAGCCGCGGGGATGTCCATGTCCGCGGGGCGGATGAACGACAACACAACCATTCGTGCAGGCTCGTCCCTGTCGCGACACAACGTGTTACCTCAACCCGCGCAGGCCAGCCTCACCAACGGAGACTCAGCTGCCCTGGCGTTCTCGGCCTCCATTGGACATCCCAACATGATCCAGCGCCATCTTCCCCGCACCTTCCAAGCCCGGCGCGCCACGTGGTGTTGACCCAACACACCGACAGTCAGCGCATGTGGTGCCGCAATAGCGGACGGGGTCTAACAAATCACTCGATGCAGTCTGGATCGTCTCGGGGATAATGAACCTTCGTGCGCCGACGCGCATGTAGGGTAGTTCGCCCTTCCTGGGCGTGGGTTAGGTTCCGGCTGGGCCGGTGAACGAGAGGCATTCATGGTGTGGTTGGTCAAGAGTATCCGTTCCTTCTGTGCCGCGTCCGTGATCATCGGGCTGACCTTGGCCTGTTCCAAGTCGAAGTCCGATGCCACCGCGAATGCGGCCGAGACCGAGACGGTGGCCATCACAGGCACGGTCAAGTACACCCGGATTCCGCTGGTCACGAACGCTCAGGGCCTTCCCACGGGGTTGGAAGCCGATGCCGCGAAATTTACCCAACTCCCGGTGCGGGGTGCCAGGGTCAGGCTCTATACCACCGTGGATCAGACCGATGCTGCGGGGAAGACGATCCAGGTCCTCGCCTTGGCGGAGGAAGTCAATACGACCTACGAGGGCAAGTACACCTTTTCCCACCGACCCAAGAAGGGTGGCCAGGCCTTTGTGGAAGTCCTCAGCCGGTTCTTTCCCGGTGCCATCGTGGACGGCGCCTCGGGCAGCCTGAGGATCGTGGGGGATCCCCAGGGGATCAACAGTCCGCTTCACCAGTCGGATCGGGTGTTGTATTCCCTGAGAAAGGGTGTGGCAGGCAAGACCAGTACCACCGATCCTGTGCCGACAGATACGGTGACGGTGGATGCCACCGTCAATTTCGAGGTGGGTCTCAATCAGCGCTGGTGGCTGGTTCCCGAAACCGGCAAGCTCTTCCGGAACGCGGTGCTGGAGACGGGCCAGGCGGGCAGTCGACCTCTGGGCATTGCCGATTCCTTCATGGAGTTTGTGTACCGCGGGGGCTCCGCCTCACTTGAGACGATCCTCGACCTTCATTACGTGCCAGGGCGTTCCGAGCCCCGGGGCACCTATGTGGAATTCGATTCCACGGTCTACCCCCAGGCCCTTGAGCCTGGATACGGGTCCCATGCCTTTGGTTCGATCCGGGGTGGAGCTGATAACGATGATGCCTGGGACGAAGGCGTGCTCTTTCCTCTCTTTGCCCGCTGTCGCATGTACCCTCAATTCAAGACCCGCTTCCTGCCCATCCAGCCCGTTGATCCTTCGGATCCTGGCACGGGTGCTGAACTGACGGGCCTCACCCCCGACAGCGCCCATTTCCATGCTTGTCCGGATGCGCTGGCAGCTCTGATTCTGAAAAGCCCCTATCTGGCGGATGTGCGGGCCAATGGGGTTGTCGTCCGGGACATTCGGGATGCCAAGGGCGCCCCCAAGGATATCTTCAGCGCGCCCAACCTTCGGGCCATGCTCTGGGATCTCATCCTCAAGGCGAACGGGATCACCAAGCCCGGGGTCAAGGAGGACTGGGCCAAGATTGATTCAAGCTCCCTCATTCGGTACTTCAATACGGTCCTTCCCAAGAATGGCGAGGGCGTCGTCATCGATATCGTCTCCGCCTACTCCCAGCTGGCGCGATTGAAGGAGGCCAAGGTGGCTGCGGAGACCATCGACCTCGCGGCGATCTTCACCGATGCTGTGCTCACAGATCTCGTCAAGGACTACGGCATCGTTTGGCCCCGGCCGACCACCGGTGCCCTGTCCTCCTTCCTGACGATCCTCAGCCAAGATTGGGCCCCAGCCACAGGCGCGACCCATTTCTTCCAGCCCATGTCCCTTTCCATGGCCCTGGCCCAGAAGGACGGTCTGGACAAGTACCCCGGTCATGCCCTGGGCCAGCGCTTTTACGCCACGGCCTTGACGTCCAAGGATCAGGTCTTCTACCTGAACGTGGCGCCTGCCCCTCCTGCGGGTTCGGTGCTTGAAGTCAACCTCGGACCCATATCCCGCACCATCCTGCCCACTGAATCCGCGGATCCCTACGACCAGTCCAAGCGCATCGTCATTCCGGGAAATGCGACCACCCCGATCACGAACTTCGTGATGTTCAAGCTCGTGAGCCCCGACACCAAACAGAACTACACCTTCACCTGGTCCTTGTTGCCACCTCGCTGACCGGAGCCGCGCCATGGACGTGCAGACCGCCTTTGATGTCCTCAAGGCCCGGGCTCCTTTTGTGCCCGAACTGGCCATCGTTCTGGGTTCCGGCCTTGGGCATCTGGCGAAGTGCCCCGAGGCCAAGGAGGGCGTGACCCTGCCCTTCACCGAGATCCCGGGTTTTCCGAAGCAGACGGTCCTGGGGCATGCGGGCAAGCTCATCTTCTGTGAATTGGAGGGAAGGAAGATTCTGCTCCAGGCCGGGCGATTCCATTTCTATGAGGGCAACCCCATGGCCCTTTGCACGGCCCCCATGCGGCTCTATGGGCGCTTGGGTGTGCCCGCCGTGCTGCATACCAACGCCGCCGGGGCCATCCACCAGGCCTTCCGGGTGGGCGAGCTCATGGTAATTCGGGACCACATTAACCTCATGGGCACCCATCCCCTGCTCGGACCCAATGTGGAGCCCGGACCCCGCTTCCTGGATATGACGGAGGCCTACGATGGGGACCTGCGGCGACAGATCCACCAGGCTGCCACGCGCTGTTGCCACTCTTGCCCCGTACCACTGGCTCACCAA
>CAZPUI010000607.1:0-3597 GCA_964589695.1 uncultured Solibacteraceae bacterium
GGTCGGGGCCCGGAAGGTATCCCTCCCGTTCACGCGGGGCATCACCAGGTCCAAGATCACCCCCTCGAAGGCGTCGGGCCTCTCCTGGAAGGTCTCCCGCGCCATGACCCCATCGATGCACAATTCCGCGTGGTAGCCCAGTCGGTGGAGCATCTCCTGCAGAAGCTCGCCCACGGAGGGCTCGTCCTCCACCACCAGGATCCGGCTGGGTCCCCGGGCCACCACGGGCACCAGGGGCGGGGGTTCTTGGGCGAGGGGTGCCAGGGAAAGGGGCAGGTGGATCTCCATGCAGGTTCCAAGGCCCGGGGTGCTGCGGGCCTGGATGGCACCCCCATGCCCCTTCACCGTCCCGTACACCGAGGCCAGTCCCAAGCCCGTGCCCTTGCCCACGTCCTTGGTGGTGAAGAAGGGTTCGAAGATCCTGGCCAGCACCTCGGGGCCCATGCCCGCCCCCGTATCCTCCACCCGGAGCCGCACAAAGGGGCCTGGCTGGAGACGGAAGGGGAGGAGGCTGAGGGCCTCGGAATCCAAGTGCACGAGGCGCGTTTCGAACCGCAAAGTGCCTCCCCCGGACATGGCATCCCTCGCATTCAGGGCCATGTTCATGAGCGCGTTCTGGAGCTGGTTGGGATCCCCAAGGACCCGGCAGGACGCACCGCTGCGGTCGTGGTGGAGGACGATGCGCTTGTCCAGGCTGTGGCGCAGGAGGCCGACCACCTCGGCCACCACCTCGTCCACATCCACCACCACTTCCAGGTAGCGCCCCTTGCGGGCAAAGGCCAGAAGCTGCTGGGTGAGGTCTGAAGAACGCTTGCACGCCGTGAGGATGCGCTCCAGGTAACCCTCCAAATCGGGATTCCCCAGACGGTCCTTCAGCAATTCCGCGAAGCCGGTGATGGCCGCCAGCTGGTTGTTGAAGTCGTGGGCGATGCCCCCCGCAAGCTGGCCAATGGCCTCCATCTTCTCGCTCTGGCGCAGGCAGCCCTGGATGCGCTCCCACTCCTCTTCGAAGCGTTTGCGGTCCGTGATGTCCCGGCTGTTGGTGAGGATTCCACCAATGGCCGGATCGTGGATCCGATTCACCCCCACGGACTCCATCCACAACCAGCCTCCCCCTTTGGTGGCAAAGCGGCATTGGACCGTGATGGGCTCCTCGGGGCGGTCCAGAAGGCTTCGGATGGCCTGGCGAACCCGCGGCAACTCCTCGGGATGCACCAGGCTGAAGATGTTGCGCCCCGTGAAATCCTTCCGCGAGAACCCCAGGAGGCGCTCGCCGGCGGGGCTGTTGTACCGAAGATTGCCCTGAAGGTCGAGAATGGAGATGAGGTCCGTGGAGTGTTCCATGAGGGCCCGCAGCCGGTCCTCGCTGCGATGCAGGGCCTCCTCGGCCCTGAGCTTCTCGGAGAGATCGGTGAGCAGACAGAGGGCCCTGCCCTCGTCGAGGGTCCCCAAGGGAACCACCCGGGCCCGGAAGGACCGCCAGCCTCCGTGGAGGTGCTTGAGTTGAAGGTCCCACTCCCGCACCTCATAGGATCGGGGGGGGACCGCCTGCTCACCTTCGGTTCGCGAAGTCCCCCCTCGTGCTCCCCCACGTGGTGTCTCGGCGTCGCCAAGACACCACGTCTGACCCGTCTCCAGGGCCGAGGCTTCCAGCATGCCCCCGGCCCCGAACTGGCCTCGGTCCCCGGGATGGATGCGCGCCAGGAACCAGGCAAGGCCCCCCTCCTTGACCTGCGCCGGGGTGTATCCCAGGGTGGCCTCCACGGGGCCTTCCACCCAATCCACGGTCCGTGCATGCAGGTTGAAGGCCAAGGCCACCGCCGAGGAGGCCCGCAGAAAGGCCTCGAATAGCTCAGGGGAGGTTTGGGTCATCATGGACATGGCCATGGGGCTGGGCTGGTTCACGGGGATGGCTCTCGATTAACTTAGGAAGTCTGAAGGGCGAGGACAATGGCCTTCTTTCCGTTGGATGCTTGGACTTGAACAAACATGAACCTCCTGCTGCTTTTTCCAAGTGACCTTTCAGAGCCGGGCTTCGCCAGGGTGGAGGGGCGTCGCCTTGAGCACCTGCGCAGCGTGCTGGGGAGCCGCCCCGGTGACACCCTCCGGGTGGGCCTCCTGAACGGGGCCATGGGGGAAGCCAGGGTGGAGCACTTGGGGGAGGACGCTGCGGAACTCAGCATCTCCCTGGACCAGGCGCCGCCCCCCAAGCTGCCCCTGACCCTGGTGCTGGCCCTGCCTCGCCCCAAGGTCTTGAACCGGGCCCTGGCGGCGGCCACCAGCCTCGGGGTGGCCAGGATCATCCTGGTGAACGCCTGGCGGGTGGAGAAGGCCTACTGGAAGAGCCCCCGACTGGCGGCCGAGAACCTCCTGGAGCAGCGCATCCTGGGGCTGGAGCAGTCTCGAGACACAGTCCTACCGGAACTTCGCCTTCAGCGCCTCTTTCGTCCCTTCGTGGAAGATGAATTGCCGACCCTGGCCAAGGGAACCCTGCCCCTAGTGGCCCACCCGGGTCCATTTCCCGGCTGCCCTGCGGCGGTGGACCAACCGGTCACCCTCGTGGTGGGTCCCGAGGGTGGATTCATCCCCGAGGAAGTGGCCCTCCTTCAGCGCACGGGCTTCCAGCCCGTGGACCTGGGCCCCAGGATCCTGAGGGTGGAAACGGCGCTGGCAGCGTTGGTGGGAAGGCTCTTCTAGCGCGTTCGGAGGTACTCCGCCAGAGCCTGGGGATAGAGGCGCATCTCCTCAGCGTAGACCCGCGCCTGGACCTCCTCCGGACTGTCCGAAGGGAGTACGGGAACCCGCGCCTGGGCCAGGATGGAGCCATGGTCGTAATGGTTGTCCACCAGGTGGATGGTGCAGCCGCTCTCGGAAACCCCGGCGGCCACCACGGCGCGGTGGACATGCATGCCGTACATCCCGGGCCCCCCAAATGCCGGGAGCAGGGCGGGGTGGATGTTCAGGATGCGCCCCTCCCAGCGTTCGGGAATCGTCAAATGCTTGAGCCATCCGCAGAGGGCGATAAGGTGGGCGCCGGCCTCCTCTGCGGGACCGTAGCAAGCCTCACTGAAGGCCCCGTCCTCGGCAAAGGCCTTTCGCTCCACCACGGCCACGGGCACGCCCACAGCCTCCAGCCGGGCGATGCCCAGGGCCTCGGGGTTCGAACAAACCGCCACCACGGGCTCGGCGGCCAGCCGCCCGTCCCGACAGGCCGCCACCAAGTTCAAGGCGTTCCCACCGGTGCCCGAAAGAAAGAGAGCCATGCGTCGCAACATTATCTTCTCCAGGCCTTCAGGAAGGCGGTTCAAAGACCACTGCAGGGTCCACGCCGGTGCGCCGCTGGAATTCCACCACCAGGCTGGGGGCACCGGAGGAGGGTTCGTCCAGGAACAAGCCCTCCACCCGATGGTACGGATAGAACCGGGTGCCCAGGGCAAGCTGTTCCGCCTCTCCCGCCCTCACCACCTGGATCACCTCCTCCCAGGGCTTGACGTCCAGTCCCCGCAGGGTGATCCCCGTGGGTTCGAGGCCCAGGAGCAACCCCCAGATGCGTTCCCTGGGCGCCGGAAGAACCAGCACCACCCACTGGCCGGGCTG
>CAZPUI010000608.1:0-3595 GCA_964589695.1 uncultured Solibacteraceae bacterium
AGTGAAAGACCCGGAAAAGGGGCTGAATCGCGTGGTCGGTGCGGAAGTTGGGTTAAACCAGATGGAACCCCAATCAGTGCTCCAGCGGGCCTTTGCCCTGCTCTCCAGCGGGGGGGATCCAGGCCCCTTGGTGCGGAAGGCCGCGGAACGCCTCGAGGGCCTGGATCGCAGGAGTGACTATGGGTTCGAGATCGACTGGAAGGAGCGGGAGACCACCCTCCACCACCTCTGGTGGGTGGCGGCGGAGGCGGACTGGCGCTTCGGCCGGGACGCCACGGAGGCCCTGGAGAAGTGCGCCCATTACCGCCGCCAGCGGAAGGTCCACCACGACGCCCACCAGGTCAACGCCCTGACCATTGAACTCCAGTTCCGGGCCTCTCGGGGCCATGCGGTGGAGGCCCTGGTCCAGGATGCTCGGACCGAAGCTGAGCGGGTGGTCCAGGACCAGGACCTTTGCTTCCACCGCTACACCGCGGGTGAGTTCTACCTGGAGATGGCCAAGTGGCTCCGAAGCCAGGGCAGGAACCCCATAGAAGCGCTGCAGGCGGGCCTCCAGCACCTGGCCAAGGGTGAAAAGCTCGACCCCAGCATGGCCTTTACCTACTACCACCTACCCCGGTTCCACGCACTGAAGGCCAGGGTGGAGCTGGAACAGGGACGGGATGCCACCCCCTCCATTCAGAGGGCCCTGGAGGCGACCCGCCGGGGCCTGGGCATCAATCCCCGCAACGCCCATATCCGCCTGGCAGAAGTGGAGGCTCGAATGGCGGAGGGCCTGTGGCGCGCGTCCCAGGGCCAGGACCCCAGCCCCGCCTGGGACGCCGCCCGCCAGGCCCTGGACGCCGGCGAACGCTGCAACCCGCGCTATTTCGAGCTCTTCCGGTGCCGGGCGGAACTGGAACACCTGGCGGCCCAGCATGCCGAACGCACGGGCGGGGATCCCGTCCCCTTCCGGCAACGCCAGTGGGAGGCGGCGCGGAAGGGGCTTCGGGTGAAGGGGGATGATGAAGTGCTGAGGAAGCACCTTCGCGCCCGGTGATAGATGGTTCTCCGGCTACTTGGCTTTGACCCCTTGGGGCTTGATCGATTCCATTGCCATGGGCGGCTCCGTGGCCGGTGGCCTCTTGGGTTCGTACACCACCTCCCCCTTGGGGTTGAAGGTCCAGTCGAAGGCCAGGTAATCCTCACGACTGCGCACCTGCTCCGGGACCCCCTTGGGTGTGGGGATTTCCACCAGCTTGGCCTCTTCGGGGTCCAGCCGGAACCATTGCACCACCGGTGCCTTGGAGAACACGGCGTCGAGCACCGTGTTCCGCGCCTTCAGAATCTGGTCGATGCTGGGGGCCTTGGGAGGGATGGGAAGGCTTCGCCGTGCATTGAACAGGGTTTCCGCCCTTTGCACGGCCCCCCCGTGCAGGGCACAGATGAGCAGGGTGCCATCCGGCGCGGGCTGGGCCCCCAGGATGCCCTGGAAGGGCTGGTGCTGCTCCAGGTAGGCATCATCGTGGTGGGCATAGAGACGCACCAGGCCCCGCAGGCTGCCCTTGGGGCGGAAGCACCACAGAAGGCCCGAAGGCAGCATGTAGACGGCCCCCTTGGGCAGGGCGATCATCCGGCCGAGGATGGCCAAGTCCCCGAGCACCGGATGCTTTGGCCGCCCCGAAGGCAGCAGCAGCCTGTCCTCGAAGCCGTGGTCGGGGGCAGACTCGAACTGGTAGACCCCCTTGGCGTCCCTGCGGAAGACCTCGAAGGGGGGAAGTGAAGTACCAGGCCGCTTCGGATCCGCCTTGGGGGAACGCACCACGAGCATCCGCCCCTCCGAAAGGGGGTGGGGGACGCCGAAGTGGGCCAGGGACAGTCTGTGGATGTCCTCCCGATCCCATTTACCCGGCAAAGCATCGAACCACAGGAAGGCATGGTGGTATGCCGTGGGGGCCTGTCCCTCTTCGGGCACCCGATAATAGCGGCGGCCCAGGCGCTGACCGTCGAAAACCAATTCTCGCGGGCGGAATTCGGCCTTGGGATCCGCCGGATCGGGGTGCAGCGACTCGGGTGGAAGGGGCAGGGTCACCCGTCCTCCCTTAGGACCCCACTGCATGGGCGGTGACTTGATGGTGGGTTCCCAGGACACCAGGGTGGCGGGACCTGTCCAGGCCTGCTTGACCTTTTCACGCCCCTGGGCCATCAGCACCCCGGGAACCACCAACAAGAAGGTCCACAAGAGGGAACGACCCACGCTAAATACCTCAGTAGGCACTGCACTGACAGACTTGAGAGACATCCGAAACTTTTTTGTTGTAGCAGAAGACGGTCTCTCGCTGCTCATCAATCCACCGCTGGGCTTGCTGCTCGTCGTATCCGATGCCACCACCCCCCTCACAGGTCCAAGGCCAGTACTGACCATATGCAGAACATATCGTCGCACAATGCTTTGCGCCGCCCTCACCATCACCCGGGTCCCAAGCTACTGGTGTTCCATATAGGGATGCCGCAAGAACAAAAGCAGTTATAAACACTGCTACCTCCGTGCTTTTTCTCGGAGGGAATTCTCCAGGAATTTGGAACAGCGTACCCCCCCCCAAGATAAAATGTCAAATCTGGATTTTTGAATTTCAAATATTATTTTTTCTGTTTTTCGGTCAACCCACAAAACCACGCCAGTGGCCATTGCGTGTGGTGCATATTTATTTATTTATTTTTCTTGAGCCAACCCAACTTGCCCACGTTCCCTTTCCGCCAGATCCTTCAGGGGCACGGCCTCCAGGTCTGGAGCCATGGGGAAGGCTTCCTGTCCTGGGTAGACCACGAATTTGCGCGCCGGGCGCAGGTCGGTGCACGCGGCGTGGAAGCCGCGTTCCACCTTGGGGGACAGGCTGCGCTTGACCTCAATGGCCCACAGCTGCCCATTGGGCCATGCCAGCAGAAGGTCAACTTCCGCCCCGCCACCTGTGCGGTAGTGGTGGCCCGTGACGCCTTCCGGAGCGTTGGCCAGGAGGGTCTCCACCACGAGGCCTTCCCAGCTCGAACCCACCACGGGGTGGGAAAGCAGACTGTCCAGGTCCGGCAGGCCAAGAAGGGCGTGCACCAGGCCGCTGTCCCGCACGTAAACCTTGGGCGATTTCACAAGGCGCTTGCCCACATTCGGGTGCCAGGGCTGGAGCCTGCGAACCAGCAGCAGATCCACCAGCAGATCCAGGTAGCCCCCGGCGGTCTTCACATCCACACCCAGGCCACGGGCAAACTGGGCGGTGTTGAGCAGATTGCAAGGATGTTAGAGGTAACCTCCACCCCCTACTTCAGTCCCAGCTTCGCGGCGATGGGGGCCGGAATGGCCTTCTTGTGCACCAGGATGGCCAGGGTCTTCATGCGCACGAAGTTGCGGGACATGTAGACATAGCCGCCGTGGGGGCCGTTCTTCTCGCCCCAGCTGTTCTTGGTGAGGAAGAAGGGCGTGCCGGCCTGGTCCTTGGCGAGCCCCACGATGTGCATGAGGTGGTCGTCCGTGGTGCGGAAATCATTGAAGGCGGCCTGGCGCAGCTCGGGGGTGACGTCCATTTCGGGCTCGGGCACCCCCGGTTCCAGCTTGGGGGCCGTG
>CAZPUI010000609.1:0-1236 GCA_964589695.1 uncultured Solibacteraceae bacterium
TGACCTACCACTACGGCGGCATCATGCGCTCCACGGATCGGGGCCGAACCTGGACCCGGTTGACCCCCGATGGGGCTTCCTCCCCCACGGCGCCAGGTTTCCAGCGAAGCTTCCTGGCGGTGGCCTACGATCCCGCCCGGAACACCCTCTACGGTGGCAGCCAGGGGGATGGGGTGGCCCGTTCCACGGATGGGGGCGTGACCTGGGCCTATTTCAATGCGGGGTTGCCCGCCTACACGGGCCGCATCGTGTCCCAACTGGAACTGGATGCCCAGGGCAATGTCTATGCCCTGCTCACGGGGGACTACTTCGGTGGCGTGGTGACCAACCAGGCGATCACAGGGATCTACTTCCTGGATGTGGCCCATGGTGCGACCTCCTGGACCTTGCTCCGGGGCACGGTCCATATGCCCGCCACGGGGAGCCAGAACCCCACGGAATACTGGAAATACCCCACCCGCATGGCGGTGGATCCCACGAACCCCAATGTGCTCTGGCTCATCGACTTCGATCTGTATTGGGGCAACGGGGGCATCTGGAAGAGCACGGACCGGGGTCAGAACTGGCACATGAGCCATCAGTTCACCCACCCCCTGGACATCACGATCGATCCGGCCCATCCCAACACGGTGTACGTCACCGGCTACTACGCGCTGGACGGGGGCTGGCTGCATGGGGGCTTCTTCTTCACCACCGATGGCGGGGCCACCTGGGCCAAGAACGAACGCATGCCGTACAAGACGAACGGCCACTGTGCTGCCCTGGACCCCTTGGACGCCTCCAAGATCTGGTACGGCTTCCACGGCCACGGCATGCTCCATGGACCGCGACCCGAGACCCTGATCGCCCCCCCGGTGATTTCGAGCTTCACGGCCTCGCCGGGCACCCTCACCGTGGGCCAGTCCAGCACGCTGAACTGGACGGTCACGGGGGCGACTTCGCTCACCCTGAGCGGGATCGGGGTCGTGACGGGGACCAGCCGGGTGGTGAGTCCTGGCACCACCACGACGTACACCTTGACCGCCTCCAACACCGGGGGAAGTTCCACCTCCCAGGTCACGGTGACGGTGAATCCCGTCAGCGCACCACCCGTCATCACCAGCTTCACCGCCAATCCTGCACGGATCGTGGCGGGCCAGGCCGCCACCCTGGCCTGGCAGGCCACGGGGGCGGATCGTTTCAGCCTCAGTCGGGAGGATGAAGTTACGGTCAGTCCCATGCCGGTGCGCCCCCTGG
>CAZPUI010000609.1:1246-3595 GCA_964589695.1 uncultured Solibacteraceae bacterium
AATCGTCGACCGACGCGCTCGCCCTCCTCGCGACGGTCGAGGGGGACCCGGCGCCCTCGGTAACCCCTGCGCTGCGGCCCTTCGAAACGGCTTCGGACCGCATTCTCGTGGTGGTGGTGGATTCGGGGCCCCACACCCGCACGGAAAGGGTCATCGACACCTCCAGTGCACTCTGGCAGGTGGATGGGGAACGCCCTTCAGGGGTTCACCTGGAGACACTGGTGCGCGATGAAGACCCGGGCATCCCCGTGTCTGGAGCCGACGACCTCTTCCCCGTTCACCTTCGGCACCGGATCTACCTCACCCTGGGTCGTCCCTTCGAGGAGGGGCGCACCTATCGGATCACCACGCCCTACGGGGTCAGGGACTTCGCCTTTTCGGACCGTACGGTGCGCTGCGGGAGCCTGAAGGTGAACCAAGTGGGGTACCACGGGGGTTCCACCAAGCGCTATGCCGCCTTTGGCATCTACCGCGGTGACGGGGGCAGCATGCTGCTGGAGGTTCCCTTAGGGTATGACGTGGTGGAAGTGGCCAGTGGCCGCACCGTGGCCAGCGGAACCCTGCGCTACGTGGCCAATGACACGGTGTTCGCCAACCCCAATCCCGACCAAGGATCCTTGGTGGTGTCAGGGGAACACGTCTACCACGCCGACCTGGGGACGGTACCCGAGGGGGGGCCCTACGTGGTGCGGGTGCGGGGGGCCGGGCAGTCCTGGCCCTTCGGGGTGGGATCGCGCTATTCAAAGGAACTGGCGTCGGTCCACACCCGGGGGCTCTACCACCAGCGGTGCGGCATGGCCCTGGAGACCCCCTTCACGGCCTTCACCCGGCCGGCCTGCCACACCCAGGTGGCCCAGATGCGCCTGCCCTGGAGCGGCTACGACTTTCTGACCGTTCCTTCCGGAACTCCCACCTTCGCCATCTGCGGGGGGTACCACGATGCGGGGGATTTCGACCGACGCCCCATGCACACCCAGATCCCCATCATGATGTTGGGGATGTATGAGGCCTTCCCGAGCCATTTCGTGGATCGCCAGTACAACATCCCCGAATCCGGGAATGGCATCCCCGATTTCCTGGACGAGGCCCTCTGGGGCACGCTGATCTGGCAGAACCTGCAGGAGCCCGATGGCAGCGTCCTCGCGGGGACGGAAACCCACACCCACCCGACCTTTGGGGTGGTGAATGCCGCCACGGACAGCTTCCGCTACGGGACCTGGGCCACCCTGCCCAAGGTGACGGCCTTTGGTGCGGGCATGTTCGCCCAGGCCAGCCGATTGGTGCGGCCCTTCAACGTCGCCCAGGCCGATGCCCTGCTGGACAAGGCCCAGCGGTCCTGGACCCGCACCCTGGCCCTGGAGGCCACCCTGCGCGCCGAGGCCCCCCAGGCCTTGATGTACGCGGCGTTGCAGATGTACCTCGCCACGGCCACCGGCAACGCCACCGCGGATCTGGCCAGTGTGAGCCACGTGCTCTTCAAGGACCTGGCCCAGCGGCACATCGCCCCCGGAGGTGCCGGTTGGCCCGCCCAGTACCTTGCGGCCAACTCGGATGCGTGGTTCCAGACCTTCCATTTCGCCAGCTACTGTCTCACCGGTCTCCCCACGGATGCCACCTTGCGCCAGGCCCTGGTCGCGGAGATCATCCGCCAGGCGGATGCCGGTGGCTACTTTGGTCCCATCGACACGGATCCCTATCCCGTGGCCGCCAACAAGTTCCTGGGCTGGGGCCAGGCCACGGCCCAGGGGCGCACCGCCGATGTCTACTGCTACGCCTACCGACTCAGCGGCGACGCCAGTCGGCGCCAGTACTACTTCGACACCATCAGCCAGCTGGCGGATGCCTCCCTGGGGCTCAACCCCCTGGGCAAGTGCTTCGTGACGGGGCTGGGCAGCGATGGGGTGAACAGCCCGCTGCACGCCGATTCCTATTTCACCAAGTACGGCCTGGGGGACCATGTGGGTCATCCCAAGGGCAATGTGCCCGGGATCCTGGTCTACGGTCCCTGCGAGGGCCGTTCCGGTGCGGGCTATCAACTGGCCGTGAGCGACAAGCTCTACCCCACCTGGGACAACCTGCCGCCGCTCCGGCGCTGGGGCGACGGTTGGTCCCTGGTGAACGGGAACGAGTTCACCACCTGGGAGACCATGGTGTGGAACGTCTGCATGCATGGGTTCCTGTTTGATGCCTCCGCATCACCTGGGACCATGGTCATGGGCCCCAAGTGATCACCACGCCGCCACCAGGACACCATCAACATGACACCGGAGGAGGTGGAGGCCTTCATCGAGCGTGTGCGCATCCTGCTGCCGGCAGCGGAAGCGGCCATCGTGACCGGAATGGCCGCGA
>CAZPUI010000610.1:0-3593 GCA_964589695.1 uncultured Solibacteraceae bacterium
CTACCGCATGGTGGAGCAGATGCACCCCGAGGCCTTCCATGAGCTCCTGGCCCAGTCGGAGCTGGAGATCGCCCAGCGGTTTGCGGTCTACGAGAACATGACGAAGCTGGTGGTCAGCAGCAGCGCTGCTTCGCAGCGCTGAAGGGTGGGAAAGGCCGCGGTGCGGCTTTTCCCGGGCCTTTCGACGTTTTCAACAAGCACTGCCATCGATGGGTAACGGTTGACGAGATAATCCCACCGACAGGGGGGGCGGATCCCCCCTGTCAGGTAGGAACAAGGTTGATGGGTCGGCACCATGCACGCGAATACCGTCATCCGTGTCCTGCACGGTCGATCATCCCCGGGTTCCTGAGTGGACGGTCATCTGCAAAGGTGTTGCCCGCCATGGGCCGTGGGTGAGGCCACCGCTTGCATGAGCGCGCCGCAAGGCACGCCCTTCCTGCGTTCCAGCAGGCCCTTGATACGGTTTGGCTGTAGGGCTTGACCCGCGCACGACCCATCCCGGACCCTGAATCCCTCCTCAGGATTCCGTATGAGCGAACCGACCCTTGTGTCCCTTTCCTGCAACAGCTGCGGTGCCCCACTGCAGATCCGCCCAGGCACGCGCTTTGTCACCTGTGCACGCTGTGGCTGCCAGCTTCAGGTTCATGAGGAGGCTTCGGCCATCTTCACGGAAGCCATGGAACAGCTGCGGGACCAGACGGAGGCCATGGCCGCAGAACTGCACCAGATCAAGCTCCGCCAAGAACTCGATGCGTGTGATCGCGCCTGGGCGAAGGAGCAGGAAGAGCTTTGCATCCGCTCCAAGCAGGGTGAGCTGGTGACGCCCTCGGTGGGTCAGGCCTGGTTGAGCCTGACCCTCTGGGTGGCAGGTGGACTCGTGTTCTCCATCTATTCCTTGGCCAGCCAGGGGCTCGTGGCCATCTCCTTCGTTGGCTTCGGCATTGCGATCATCGGTTTCATCATCGGTTTGGGTCGCCTCGGGCTGGCTTCCCGGTACGCTGCCGCCGAGAGCGCCTACCTCCGCCAGCGCGACACACTCGTTCGGCAACTGAGCCCAGAGGGCTGATCCCCGAGAGCATGCACTCGAGATTCAACGGCGGGTTAAGCCACCCGCCAATCCTTCATTGCGCCATCCGAGCTGATCGCCATAGCATTTCCAGTGATAAATGGCCTTCGCGCACCTTTATCGCAGCTTTCCCGCAAGCTCCAGGAACCCCTTGAGCCCCTTGTCCACCGCGGCCTGGGTTCTGGGATCGGTGGGGGCGCCGGTGATATCCAGGTTCTGATGGGCGCTGGGCACCGTGAGGACCTGGGGCAGGGCCAGGGCCCCCAGGTTGGCCAGGGTGGGGCGCCAGGCCAGGAGGCCCCGGGTGCCCCCCAGGGCGCCGGTGGAGCAGGCGGCCAGGAGCACCGGCAGGTCCGTCCAGGGGTTGGGATCCTGGACGGAAAGCCAGTCCACGGCGTTCTTCAGGTGCGCCGGCACCCCGGCGTTGTACTCGGGGCTGACGAGCACCAGGCCCGCGGAGGCCTTGAGGGTCTCGGCCATGCGGAGAACCGGTTCGGGGTTGGGCAGGCCCTCCTCGTAGAGGGGCAGGCGCAGGTCCTCGCCGGCGAAGGTCGTGGGGATGTGGCCCGCCCTTGCCAGGATCCCGGCCAGATGGCCCAGGAAGCGGCGGTTCAGGGACTCGGGTCGCAGGCTTCCGCCGAGCAGGGTGATGTGCATGAGGTCCTCCGAGGGGTTGGATGGTCTGGGCCGAACTTTGTTCGCGAATCAACCGCCGGCCGGGCGGCCAGCGGTAGAAGAGCATGCTGGGATGCGGACTCTTTCTCACAGCATGCTGCTTATTTGGGGGTTGCCCCAATCCTGTTTTGCGAACCGTGGGCATGGCTGGCGAGGCCTGATCCCGGTCGGAGCTTCGCGGAAATGCGGATCACCGAGGCCGCTGAGGCGCTGAGGAAGCCAGAAAACCAGCCGGGACCTCTGAAACCGCTCCGCTGCGGTCCGATCTGAAAGGTCCTTGGCTGTTCGCATCTGGGCTGGCGGGGGGCTGAACGATTACGGTGCAAGAAGCTGCAGGGCTCGGCAGCTCCGTGCGCACAGGGTTTTCAGGGCAACCTGCCCAAGACCCCCCGTCCTACCCCAGGGTGGGCGCCAGGGCCTCCACCCGCGCCAGCAGGGCCTCCACGTCCTCCAGGGTCGTAAGGGGATTGATGAGCGTCGTGCGCAGCCAGGTCCTGCCCTTCAGGCTCGTCTTCACCAGGTAGAAGGAGCCTTCCTGGACCAGGGTGTCCCGGAGCTTCGACTGGAGGGCGTCGAGGTGCTCCACCCCGGGGGGGGCATACCTGAAGCACACGATGTTGCCCTCGGGGCGCACGGCCAGTTCCCAGTGGGGGTGGGCTTCCAGCCGGTCGGCAAAGGCTTCCGCCAGGTCCTGCATGCGCTCCAGATACTGGGCGAAGAAGGCCGTGCCATGGACCTTCAGGGCCGCGTACAGCTTCAGGCTGAGCATGCGCTTGGTGCATTCCAGGGTGCGGTGGGCCAGGTTGTACCACTCCTGGCGGGCCGAGCGATCGAAGAGATAGGAGGCCTGCTGGCTGAAGGTTTCAAAGCTGTGGTCCCCGTTGCGGAACAGCACGGCGGTGGCCAGGCTAGGGACGAGCATCATCTTGTGGGCGTCGATGACCACGCTGTGGGCGCGGTGGATGCCCTGGAGCCGGGGGCGCAGGCGCTGGGAGATCACGAAGGCTCCGCTGTGGGCCCCATCCACGTGCATCCAGATTCCCCGTTCCGCGCAGAGGTCCGCGATGGCCTCCAGGGGGTCGATGGCGCCGGTGGCGGTGGAACCGGCGCTGGCCACCACGGCCATGACCTTCCGGCCCTCGGCCTGGACCTTGTCCACGGCCGCGGCCAGGGCCTCGAGGCGCATGCGGCACCGGTCATCCGAGGCGATGGGGAGCACGGCCTTGCCCCCGAGCCCCATGACCTGGGCCGAGCGGCGCACGGAGTAGTGGGCCTGTTCGCAGGTGAGCACCACCAGCTCCCCGGGGGTGCGGTAGCCCTCCTCCCACACATCGTTGGGGGCACACTCCTGGCGGGCCGCCAGCAGGGCCGTGAGGTTCCCGGCGCTTCCGCCGTGGGTGAAGATGCCATCGGCCTCGGGCCCATAGCCCACACAGGCGGACAGCCATTGCACCAGGGAGCGCTCCATGGCGGTGGAGGCCGGGCCCATCTCGTAGATGGCCGTGCCGTTGTTGAGGAGGTCCGAGGCCATGCCCAGCAGGGCGGTGTAGGGCAGGGGGGCGGAGCATTGGTGGCCCACGTACCGGGGATGCTGAAGGTGGTGGGACTGGGCCAGGACACGGTGCAGCAGGTCCATGGGGTCGGCGCCCCCCTCGGGGCTGAAGTCCGCGGGCCACTGCTGCAGCATGGCCTCGGGATCCTGCCAGGGCAGCACGGGGCCCTCCCGGTGCTGCACTTGGGCCAAGTGGTCCGCCAGGGCATCCACAGTCTGGTACCCCAGGCGGCGGAAGGCTTCGGGGTCATAGTTGGGGGCGAAGGGGGAGGCAGAAAGGCTCGTCATGCCTTCATC
>CAZPUI010000611.1:0-1354 GCA_964589695.1 uncultured Solibacteraceae bacterium
TAGGACATAACCTGCGCTTTTCAGGTTGGTTCGTTACAGCCCCTTATGCCGCGGGCGGCTTAGAGGGTGTAGCCGAAAAAAGGCGGGTCCGCGACGGAGGTCAGCCGCGTGATCCGATTCCTTTCGGACGGGCAATTGATTGTTCAGCGGCTTAACCCGCCCCGGAGCATGCCGCCCCAGCGGGTGTACCCTCGGGGGGGAGGTTCCTCGATGCGCACGCTCCTGCTCGGTCCATGGGTGCTCGCCATCCTTCTTCTCGTGGGGGTCAAGCCCAAGGCCCCCAAGCGTCCCACCACCGTTCCGGCGGAAGGGGTGTGGGTGGGGGACAAGGAGGGGGGCCAATTCATTCACATCGGGGCCCGGACGGTCCTGGGCTGGCAGGTCAAGGTCTTCGGAGACCGGGATGGGCTGGTCAAGGCTGAGGGCGAGTTCAGGATCATGGGCCTGGCCCGGGCGGAGGTTCAGCCCCAGGAACTGGTGAAGTACGACGGGCGCGCCATCCATCTGAGCGATGGGGCCCACCTGGTACCCGTGGCCAAATGACCTACGGACGGGCCGAACTGGACTGGATCGAGGCAGAGTGGGCCTTCCACCTGCACGGCCGAAGCGCCTTCCTGAGCCGGGAGGACTTCAACCAGCTCATGGCCTGGGATCAGGAAGGGGTGCCGGCGGAGGTGGTGATCAATGCCTTCGAGGCCTATTTCGGGCGCAGGGCCAAGCGGGCACGCCCCCGCAGCTTCGTGGCCCTCAGCCACGTGGCGCGGGACGTGGCCAAAGCCATGAAGCTCCGGGCCTCCCTGGTGCGGGCCGGGGAAGCCCTGGCCCCCGTCCACGGCTGGGAGGGCGTACGCCCTCTCCTGGGTCAGGACCCCAAGGCCCGGCAGGCCTTCGAGATCTGGGGGCGCCTCAAGGCCGGGGCACCCGACCCCGACAGCCCGGGCTTCCTGGACCACTTCGACCAGGAGCGTCAGGCCTTCAGGAGCTTGGTGGCCCTGGCCGAAACGGCCCTGGGCCCAGGTTCAGCGGCCCTGCAGGAACAGCTCCGGGAGCGACTCCAGGCTTCCAAGCTGGAGCCCGACTCCCTGGTATGGCGAAAGGCCTGGGACCACCATTGGGCCCGCCTGGTGTGCGAGGCCTGGGGGATCCCCCAGTGAGCGCCCAGGCTCGGTGGAAGGCGGCCCTGGAGGCTCCCGACCAGGATTTCCTGAGGACCTACCTTGCCCGGGTGCGCAGCGGCGGAACCCAAGCCACCGCCCGGGAGGCCCTGGAGGTCCTGCTGGCACCCCTGGACATCCCTGCGCAGGCAGTTCCCCCTTTCGGTGCTGACCCCGGGGCCGGGCTCCGCCCGGATCCG
>CAZPUI010000611.1:1454-3592 GCA_964589695.1 uncultured Solibacteraceae bacterium
GGGGTCCAAGGGGGAACCTCGCGAGCGGAGCGAGCAGGCAGTTCCCCCTTTCGGTGCTGACCCCGGGGCCGGGCTCCGCCCGGATCCGGGGTGGGGGTCCAAGGGGGAACCTCGCGAGCGGAGCGAGCAGGCAGTTCCCCCTTTCGGTATTGCCCCCCTCGTCCAGGACCTGGTGGATCTGAACGGAGTCCTGGGCCTGGAACTCCTCCTGGCGCCCTCGAGTTTCCATCGGTTGCTGGGCCTGCACCTTCAGATTCTGGCGCGCCGCCCTCGGAAGAAGGCCTGCCCGCTGCCCCCGGCCGCCCCTTGGCCCCAGCTGATGCAGGCCCAGGCGCGGGACATGGGAAACCTGGGGTTGAAGGCCGTGACCCTGCACCGCCTTCAAGGGCTGGGCCTCCACCTGGGGATTGAGACCCCCCTGGACGATCGGCTCCGGGCCCTGGGCCAGGGGATGACCCTGGAGGCCCCCTGCGATGCCTACTGGGCGGAAAGGGCCTTGGCGCGGCTGCGGCAAGTCCCCGGAAGGGTGGTCTGGGAAGGTGAAGCGCGGGACGCGGAGGGTCCACCAGAGCGCGTGGAGGTGATCCTCCGGGGCGGGCTCACCCAAGTTCTGGACATGGTTAGTGGGTGGTTGCAGCGTCACCCCTTGGCTCCGCACCTCCTGGACACCCTGGTGCAGGCAGCCGCTTCCAAGCAGCGGGAGGCACCCCGGGACCTCATGGAGGTCGTGGCCTGGCTCTGGCCCTACCTGGCGACCCTGGCAGGGCCTCTGGGCCACCTGGAGGATCCCTGTCCCTGGGCCCAGGCGGCGGCCCTGGTGAACCTCTTCCCCTCCCTGGATCCCGAGGACGTGCCTCCGCCTCCACTGCCCCAGGGCGGGGTCCGGGCCGAGGCGCTGGACGCGGCCCTTCTGGATCGGGAACCCGAACGTGCCGCCTTCCTGGCCGAGGCCCTTCATGACGCCCTGGGACCCGCCGCCATCCTCGCCCATTTGGCGGAAGCCATCACCCACAGGGATCCGGCGGATTTCCCCCGGGCGCAAATCCTGGCGGTGGCCTCGGCCTTGGAACTCCTTCCCCACCTTCGCCCCAGCGCCACCCGCCCCATGGTCCAGGCCCTGGCGCGTCTCACCGCATAGCCCAGGAGTCGGACATGGCCCGGACCTCCAGCCTCTATGAATGCACCGCCTGCGGCACCCGCTACCCCAAGGCCATGGGGAAGTGCGGCAATTGTGGGGCCTTTGACACCGTGGAAGAACTGCGGGGGGCCCTGCGGACGGAGGCCCGGCGTGGGGGCAGCGGATACGCCCACAGCCAGTACAAGGGACCCGTGAGCCTCCTGGACGTGGATGTGACCGAGACCCAGCGGGTGCCCACGGGGCTCCAGGAATTGGACCGGGTCCTGGGGGGTGGGGTGGTGCCGGGCATGGTGGTGCTCCTGGGGGGAGAGCCGGGGATCGGCAAGAGCACGCTCCTGCTCCAGTGGGCGGCGGGGGTGCGGGGCAAGGTGCTCTACGCCAGCGGGGAGGAGAGCGAGCGCCAGGTGAAGCTCAGGGCCCAGCGGCTCGGTGCCGAGTCCCCGGAGATCCACCTGCTGGCCGAGACGGATGTGCGCGCCATTCTGGAGGAAGCGGAACGCATGAAGCCCACCCTCCTGATGGTGGACTCCATCCAGACCCTGTATGACCCGGACTTCGAGAGCGCCGCGGGCAGCGTGTCCCAGATCCGGGGCTGCGCAGGCCTCCTGGCCCGCTGGGCCAAGGGCTCGGGAACACCCTTGGTGCTGGTGGGCCACGTCACCAAGGACGGGAGCCTGGCGGGCCCCAAGGTGCTGGAACACCTGGTGGACACGGTCCTGGCCTTCGAAGGGGACCGCCACCACCATCACCGTCTGCTCCGGGCCCTGAAGAATCGCTTCGGGGCCGCCTTCGAGCTGGGGGTCTTCGGCATGACGGAGCGCGGCCTCGTACCGGCGGAGGGCAACCCTTTCTTCCTGGAGACCGAAGCCCGGCCAGGCTGTGCGGCCACGGTGGTCCTCAGCGGTACTCGCCCCGTGGTGGTGGAGATCCAGGCCCTGGTGGCCTCCGCCGGCCTGGGCATCCCCCGGCGCACGGCCCTGGGCATCGACGGGCCCAGGCT
>CAZPUI010000612.1:0-3578 GCA_964589695.1 uncultured Solibacteraceae bacterium
GCCGCCAGCAGGTCCCGGCACTTCTTGCTGCCATTGGCGTTGGTGCGCTCCCCCACGAGGAGGGGCCGGGGTTCCTGCTGCAGGGGTACGGCCTGGTAGAGGCTGGCGACGCTGCGCTCCAGGCGGGGGGTGCGCCGAGGGGGGTTCAGCTCCCCCAGACGGCCCGCCAGGGCGCGAATGTGCTCGGGGCCCGTGCCGCAACACCCGCCGATGATGGACAGTCCCTGTCCCTTCGCCAGGTTGATGACCTTGTCCCCGAAGGCCTCGGCCCCCAGGGGATAGACCAGGCGTCCGCCCTCGTTCACCGGGAGCCCCGCATTGGGCAAACAGGAAATGGGGAAGGGGGATTGCTCGGAGAGTACCTGGAGGTGCTGGGCCATCTCCTCGGGACCCGTGGCGCAGTTCATGCCGATCACATCCACACCCAGGGCCTCCAGGGTCACCAGCGCCGCCTGGATGTCCGTGCCCACCAGCAGGGTGCCGGTGGTTTCCACCGTGACCTGGGTCCACAGGGGGACCCGCCGACGAAGTTCGACCATGGCATCCTTGGCCGCCCGTACGGCAGCCTTGATCTGGCCCAGGTCCTGGCAGGTCTCGATGAGGATGGCGTCCACCCCGCCCCGGAGGAGCCCGCGCATCTGAACGAGGTAGCTGCGGTAAAGGGTGATCGGATCCACATGCCCCAGGGTCACCAGCTTGGTGCCCGGTCCCACGCTGCCGAGCACATAGCGCGGCCGATCATAGGAAGCCGCCACCTCCCGGGCCAACCGGGCGGATTGAAGGTTGAGTTCTTCCGCCTTCTCCCCAAGCCCAAACTCCCCCAGGACCAGGGGATTGGCGCCGAAGGTGTTCGTTTCAACCGCATCGGCCCCGGCGTCGAAATAGGCGCCGTGGATCTCCCGAATCCACTGGGGACGGCGCTCCGAGAGGAGGTCCACGCAGCCCTCGTTTTGGATGCCGCCATAGTCCTCCACCGAAGGCTGGCGCAGGAAGATCTGGGTCCCCATGCCGCCATCCAGCAGCAGCACACGGTCGCGTAGAAGGTCCATCAAGGCGGTCATGGCAGTTCCTCAGACGTACTCAAGGCCGATATCACCCTGCAGGGTGATCTGGCAGGCCAGGCGTTCCTCGGGCCCCGTGCCCAGGGCCCTGAGGAAGTCGCGTTCCTCGGGGCTGGGTTCGCTGCAGTGCGAAGCGCCTTCAACGATGCGCACCCGGCAGGTGCCGCAGGCGCCCCCCTTGCACCCGAAGGTGACATCGGCGCCGGAGGCCTCCACCACGTCCACCAGGGAGGTGCCCGCAGGCGCTTCCACCAGCAGGTCCTCGGACAGGAAATGGATCCTGGGCATCAGAGGGCTCCTTCGGGCACGCAGCCCGAGACCTGGAGGATGCCCCCGAGGAGTTCCACCTGCCCCAAGGGCGCGGAAATCTGGAGGCCCTGGATCCGGGGGCGGATGGTCTCGATGATTTCGCAGGCGATCTGGAGACCTTCCTTGAGCTGATCCTCCGCCCGACGCCAGCGTTCCATGCGCTGGAGAATGGCCGCAGGTACGAAGACGCCGGGCACCTCGTTGGCCATGAACTGGGCGTTCCGCAGACTCTTGAGGGGCCAGATGCCGGCAATGAAGGGGACGCCCAGGGGCTGGGCAAAGTCCAGGAACCGGAAGAGGGAGTCCGAATCGAAGACGGGCTGGGTCATGGCCCACTTGGCACCAGCCTCCACCTTGTACCGGAACCGGTGCTGTTCCTTCTCGAGGTCGATGGCCATGGGGTTCGCCCCCACCCCACAGCAGAAGGCGGTGGGCGCACCGATGTCCCCACCTCCCAGGTCATGGCCCGAATTCAACCGCTCCACGATGTTCACAAGGCCGATGGCATCCACATCGAACACCGCCGTGGCGTGGGGATAGGGGCCCAGCTTCGGTGGATCCCCGGTGATGCAGAGGAGGTTCCGGAGGCCGAGGGCCGCGGCTCCCAGCAGATCACTTTGGATGCCCAGGAGGTTCCGATCCCGGCAGGCGAAGTGCATGACGGCCTCCAGACCCGCCCGCTGTTCAATCAGGCAGGCCGTGGCCAGGGCCGACATGCGGGCCATGGCCCGGGGCCCATCGGGGACATTGATGGAGTCCACCCCCAGCTCCCGGCAGCGGATGGCCCGCTCCACCAGCTTGTCCGCGCTGATGCCCTTGGGGGGAACCAGCTCCACACTCACGACGAATTCCCCCTGGGAGAGTTTCCGGGCCATGCGGCTGCGTTCGGCGTAGGGCACCCCCTTGACCTCGTCGCCCTCCCCAAGCTGAATGGGGTCCGGGCGCCCCTCCTCGAAGGCCAGCTCCTGGGCGAGCGCTCCCCGCATGGAGCGGGTGTGCGCCGGGGTCGTGCCAGCGCATCCCCCCACGGCCCGCACCCCCAGCTGGAGCGCCTGGCGGGCAAATTCCCCCAGATACTCAGGACTGGCCATGTAGAGGGCCCGGCCATCCACGATGCGGGGAAGGCCGGCGCTGGGCTGGAGGATGAGCGGCCGGTCCGTGACCGCCTTGAAGCGCTTGAGAAGGTCCAGCAGGGGGGCCGGACCGGAGCCACCATTCACGCCCACCAGCTCTGCGCCCCAGTCCCCCAGTTTGCGGATGTACCACTCGGGTTCCGTACCGAAGGGAGTGGCACCCTCGTCCGTGGGGGTCATCATGGCCACCATGGGAAGGTCCGAAAGGCTCTGGATGGCCTTGATGGCCTGGTGAATCTCGTTGAGGTCCGCAAAGGCTTCCAGCACGAAGAGATCCACACCGCCCTCCAGGAGGGCCGCCACCTGCTCGGCATAGAAGGACTGGGCCTCCTCGTAGCTGGTGGGCCCCCAGGGTTCGATGCGCACCCCCAGGGGTCCGAGGCAACCGGCCACCCAGCCAGGCCCCTGGGCGGCGCCCCCGGAAAGCAGGGCATCGGCCGCGATCTTCGCCCCCCGCAGGTTGATCTCGTGGACCTGCTCCGCCAAGCCGTAGCCCTGCAGCTTGGTGCGATTGGCCGCCCAGGTGTTGGTGGTGAGGACCTGGGCCCCAGCGGCCCGGAATTCCTGGTGGATGGCCAGCACCAGGTCCGGCGCTGCCAGATTTGCTTCATCGAAACTGCGGTTGATGAACACCCCCCGCTCGTACAGCACGGTGGGAATGCTGCCATCGAACAGGAACCGCTGTCCGGCATTCAGGGCTTCTCGGAAGGTCTGGGACATGGCGACTCACCTGGGATGTATCCAGGCCAGTCCAGGGCATGGGCGACTTCGCCCCACCCAGTTCCCCTTGATTCCGGTATCTGCCATTCCAACAACAGTCGGTCATCTTTCCGGCTTGCGCCGGTGGGAATTGGCACCACACCGAATCATCGGCAGGTTGCCAAGGTATCAACGGGCCCGTCCCTCCACCTTTCTGGATATCACGCTCTGGAACTGACAAAGAACCTGGAACTTCGAGTGTGCGTCGCTCCAGGTCACCCGTCAAGGGACCACCAGGGAGGCGGCACCCACCACCATGTTCCGTCCCCCACCCTTGGCACAGTACAGGGCCTTGTCCGCCCCATTCACGATCTTT
>CAZPUI010000613.1:0-3574 GCA_964589695.1 uncultured Solibacteraceae bacterium
GCCCACCCCGAACCCGCACAAAGGCCTCCAGGGCTCCGATCTGGTAGAGGACCAGATCCCGGACCTCCCGAGGCCCCATGCTCATGTCCCTTCGACCAAAACCCTGGAGGTCCGGGAACCCGGGATGGGCCCCCACCGCCACACCCTTGGCCAGGGCCAGTTCCACGGTTTGAGCCATGGTGGAGAAATCGCCCGCATGAAAACCGCATGCGATGTTGGCGCTGCTGATGACCTCCATCAGGGGGCCATCATCCCCCATTTTCCATGGGCCGAAGGACTCGCCGAGGTCGACGTTGAGATCCAGATAGTTCTGCATCCCATCATTGAACCATGTCAGTTTCCGGATTGGCGCACCCGTGCCTGCAGTTCCTGGAACCAGCCCTCCTGGGCATGCGCCAACCTCCGGGCTTCCTGGACTTCCCCCACCCTGAAGGTCAGGGCCTCCCCAGGCCGGGCCTGGGCTGCCCTGGGGAGGTCCACGGCATAGACCTCCCCGAGCCGGGGGTAGCCTCCCGTGGACTGGCGATCGGCCATGAGGATGATGGGATGGCCTTCGGGGGGCAGTTGGACCGTGCCGAAGGCCACCCCAGCGGTGGTGATCTCCAGGCTTTCCTGGAGAAGCAGGGCGGGTCCCAGGAGCCGCAGTCCCTGGCGGTCGGAGCGCGGGTCCAGGGTGAAGACCTGGGTTTCCAGTGCCTGTCGCGCCTCGGGCCGAAGGCACCCAAGGTGGGGACCGGGCACCAGCCTGAGCACCTCAGGGGTGGAGCCGGGCACCGCGACCTCAAAGGGGAGCACCACCATCGCCTCCCGGTTCGGATTCCCCCAGCGGGGAAACGGATCCATGGCCGCCCCAGTGAAGAGCCTGTCCCCAGCCTTGAGGGCCCGTCCCTGAAGGCCACCGAATCCTCCCTTGAGGTCCGTGGAGCGACTGCCCAGCACCCTGGGCACGGACCACCCCCCGGCCACGGCCAGGTAGGCCCGGCAACACGCCTTCGCCCCCTCGAAGCGGAGCAGGGAATCCGCCCGCACCCGCACGGGAACGTTCCGGGGAAGTGGCCGCCCCTCCACGCTGGCACCCAGGTCGGCCCCGCAGAGGGCGATGATCCTGGAAGCCTCGAAGAGGAGGTCCGGCCCCACCAGGGTGATTTCCAGGACCCCGGCCTCCCCATCGTTGCCCACCAGGGTGTTGGCGAGGCGATGGCTGAAGCCATCCATGGGTCCCGCGGCCGAGACCCCCAGGTGCTGGGTTGCCCAGCGGGGTGCCGCCTGGATGCTGCTCAGGAGGCCGGGTGCCTGCACCAGGACCGTCATGGACCCTCCTCGACCAGGAATCTGACCCGGTCCCCGGGCTGGAGTCGGCAGGGAGGCGAGCCATGGGGATCGAAGAGGGGGATAAGAGTCCTGCCAATCAGGTTCCAACCCCCGGGGGAGGCCTGGGGATACACACCGGTCTGGGCCCCCCCGATGCCCACACTCCCCGCGGGCACCAGGGTCCGCGGCGTGGTTCGTCGGGGTGTGGCGAGGCTCGAATCCAATCCCCCAAGGTAGGGAAAACCTGGGCTGAAGCCGATGAAATGCACGCGGTAGACCGCGGCGGAATGCCGTCGAACCACCTCCTCCGGCGTCAAGCCAGCCCGGGTGGCCACCTCCCCCAGATCGGGTCCCGCTTCGCCCCCATAATGGACGGGCAATTCCACCAGGCGCCCTTCCATGCCGTCGGTGTGCTCCAGGGCCTTCGCCACCCGCAGCAGGGTCAGAGAGACGGCTTCCCAGGCCTCGCCGTCCAGGGGGCACAAATGCACCGCCACACTGGCGTAGGCCGGTACGAGGGAGCGCACTTCCGGAATCCCAAGCCCCCTCAAGGCCTCGCAAAATCCGTGGACGCGGCGGTTGGTGGCCTCCTCCACGCCATCACCGAAAAGGACAAGGAGGGCAGCGTCTCCCAGTGGCTCGAGCCTGGGGAAAGCGGTTGGATCGAGATTGGCCATGTCGGCAGCGTACCACCCACCTCCGTCATACTGGGAGCCATGCCCTCCGAGGTCCCATGTCCCTGCGCCCTGCCCAGCCCCTCATCGCCCCTTCGCTGCTCTCCGCAGATTTCACCCGACTGGCAGAAGCCCTGCGCTTCCTGGAAGCCCACGCCCCCTGCGTGGTACACATCGATGTGATGGACGGGCGCTTTGTGCCCAATATCACTCTGGGGATGCCCGTGGTGCAGGCCCTGCGCCGGGAGACCCAGCTGCCCCTGGACTGCCATCTGATGATCGTCGAACCCGCGGACTACGCCCTCGAGTTCGTCAAGTGCGGGGCCGACTGGGTGTCCGTCCATGTCGAGGCCGATCCCCACCTCCACCGCACCCTCCATGCCATTCGCAGTGCCGGGGCCCAGGCAGGGGTGGTGCTCAATCCAGGCACGCCCGTGGAGACCCTTGTGGACCTGGTGGGGGACTTTGATTTCGCCCTGCTCATGAGCGTGAATCCTGGTTTCGGAGGGCAGTCCTTCATCCCCCGGGTCCTGGACAAGGTGCGTCGCCTGGATGCCCTGCGCACGGAACGTCAGGTCCCCTTTGCCATCCAGGTGGATGGGGGCGTCGGCCTGGACAACGCCGCGCAGCTTGTGGCCGCGGGGGCCGATGTCCTGGTGGCAGGGAATGCGGTATTCAAGGCCAGCGATCCCTCAGCCGCCCTGAAGGCCCTGGCGGAATCCGCACGGTCCGGACGACAGTCCACTTAGAAAATTGACTTCAGAGTTTTGGCGTACACCCGCAATTTGACGCATACTGTCGCATAGCAACCAGCCTTGTCGCGCACCCCCCTTCCCCGCGTTCCGGGCTGCATTTCTTCGAGGAGGTTCTATGTCCCGTGGGTATTTGCGGCTGTTGCCAGTGGTGTTGGCCTTGGCCGGGCAGGCGCAGGCGCAGGAAAAACCCCTGTTCAAATTCCCTCTGGAACTCCAGGCCAGCCTGGACCAGATGGGCTACAGCAACAATGAAGTGACGGGCCCCTGGGGCACGTTCAAGGTCGGTGCCGATGCCCGCATCTCCGGTGGCCTCCGCGCAGCCATCGAACCCTTCTGCATTCCCACTGGACGACTGCAGTTGAGCGTGGGGTACCGGTTCGGCACCGAGGTGCCCACCTACCACAGCTACCGGACGCCCTTCAACCTCAAGGACATGGGGCAGTTCCAGGTGGGTGCCCTGTATCTCTACCCCGTCGCCGGCAAGTTCGAGCTGGGCGCCGGTCTGGACATGCGCCATGACTACATGCTCGCAAGTGGCGGCGCAGGCACGGACAACAAGGATGTCACCTGGCCCGGTTGGGTGCGCGGTTGGGCCCGCATCGGCCCGCTATATCCGTTAAGCACCCGGGGTCGATTGAGGGTAACATAACCGATGTGGCCGTTTCGTTCGTAGATGACCGTTTCGAATCCATTCATTTTGATTTCTTCAGACCCCTTCAAATTCCGGCTTTCTCTTCTCCCTGAAAGCCGTAATGCCTTCTATGCGATCCTGGGTGCTAAAAAGAAGCAGGTAGAGGTCCAGTTCCATGCGCATCCCCTGATCGATCGTCAGAT
>CAZPUI010000614.1:0-3574 GCA_964589695.1 uncultured Solibacteraceae bacterium
CAGGAGCTTCACGGAGGCCAGGAAGAGGAGCCCCACGGTGCCCAGCACCCCCAGGAAGCGGGTGAAGAGGCTCAGGCGCTGGGGCAGGAGCATGAGTCCCAGCCCCAGCAGAACGGGGGCGAAGACCAGGAGGGTGAGCAGGTGGGAGTGGATCCAGGATGTCATGGCCGTCTCCTAGCGCAGGAAGGCCCAGAGGAGGCCCAGGAGCCCCATGGTCATGAACAGGCTGTAGGAGCGGACCCGTCCCGTCTGGAAGAGCGACAGGATGTGGCCCGAGAACTGCGTGAGGGCGGCGGGGAACCGGATGCCCAGGCCGTCGATGAGGACATCGTCCACCCCCTTCCACAGGACCCGTCCCAGGAACCGGATGGGGGCCAGGAAGAAGCGCTCCACCCCTTCATCCACATAGTATTTGTTGAGCAGCAGGCGGTGCAGGAAGGCGGCCTTGGAGGCCCGGGCCTCCGCCACTGCCAGTCCGTTGCGGTAGGTGAAGAAGCCCCAGGCCGCGGCGCCCAGCCCCAGGGCCGTGCTGATGAGGGCCAGAAGCACCGCGGGACCATGGGCTGCCTCCGCGGCGTGGCCTTGGGTCTGACCGAAGGTGAGGGCGGGCTCCAGGAAGCGACCCACCTGGAAATGGCCCCCGAAGGCCTCGGGCACCCCGAAATAGCCCGCGAAGACACTGCCCACCGCAAGGACCACCAGGGGCACGGTCATGGACCAGGGGCTTTCGTGGACCGGGCTGTGCCCGGTGGGTTCGCGATGCTCACCTCCGCCATCGGCTGGCGCCGATGCGGCCCTATCCGCCTGCGGCGAATGGTGGACCGGGCTGTGCCCGGTGGGTTCGCGATGCTCACCCCCGTCCTCGGCTGAGGCCGATGCGGCCCTATCCGCCTGCGGCGAAGGGTGGACCGGGCTGTGCCCGGTGGGTTCGCGATGCTCACCTCCGCCATCGGCTGGCGCCGATGCGGCCCTATCCGCCTGCGGCGAATGGTGGACCGGGCTGTGCCCGGTGGGTTCGCGATGCTCACCCCCGTCCTCGGCTGAGGCCGATGCGGCCCTATCCGCCTGCGGCGAAGGGTGGACCGGGTCATGGGCATGCGTGTCCCCGTGGTGGGGCGCGTACCGGGGCTCCCCCCAGAAGGCCAGGGTCATGAGGCGGACCATGTAGAAGCTGGTGCAGCAGGCCCCCAGGACGCCCATGACCCAGAGCCAGAAATTCTTCTCGTAGGCCAGGTACAGGATCTCGTCCTTGCTGAAGAAGCCTGCCAGGCCCGGGAAGCCGATGATGGCCAGGGTGGCCAGGACCATGGTCCAGAAGGTGATGGGCATCGACCTGCGGAGGCCGCCCATGTGGAAGAGATCCTGCTGGTGATGCAATCCATGGATCACGCTGCCCGCCCCCAGGAAGAGCAGGGCCTTGAAGAAGGCATGGGTGAAGACATGGAAGAATCCCGCGGCGAAGCCCGCGGCCCCCAGGCCCAGGAACATGTACCCCAGCTGGCTGACGGTGGAGTAGGCCAGGACCTTCTTGATGTCCCGCTGCACAAGGCCGATGGTGGCGGCGAAGAGGGCCGTGGCCCCGCCCACCCAGGCGATGACGTTCATGGTGAGGGGCGCCAGGCTGAAGATGGGGGCCAGGCGGCACACCAGGTAGATGCCGGCGGTGACCATGGTGGCGGCGTGGATGAGGGCGCTCACCGGCGTCGGGCCCGCCATGGCGTCCGGCAGCCAGAGGTAGAGGGGAATCTGGGCGCTCTTGCCCGTGGCCCCCACGAAGAGCATGAGGGTGGCGAAGGTGAGGAGGCCGAAGCCCACCTCGGGGTGCAGGTGTCCGGCCTGGCCCAGCATGTCCCGCACCGTGAGGGTGCCGAAGGCGGCGAAGAGGGTCATCATGCCGATGACCACCCCAAGGTCGCCTACCCGGTTCATGAGGAAGGCCTTGAGGCCTGCGGCCGGGGCTTCCTCGGTGCCGAAGTAGTAGCCGATGAGGAGGTACGAGCAGAGCCCCACGCCCTCCCAGCCCACGAAGAGGAGGGGCAGGCTGGAACCCAGCACCAGGGTGAGCATGAAGAAGACGAAGAGGTTCAGGTAGGCGAAGAACCGTGCGAAGCCCTCGTCCTCCCACATGTAGCCGATGGAGTAGAGGTGGATGAGGGTGCCGATGCCCGTCACCACGAGGGTCATGAGTCCCGACAAGGGGTCCACCACCAGGCCGAAGGGCACTTCCAGGCGACCCACGGCCATCCACGTGAATTCCGCGGCGCTCAGGGTGCGGCCCGGGGCGCCCAGCATGGTGGTGAAGGCCACCACGGCCAGGACGAAGGCCAGGGCCACCACACCCGTGCCGAAGACGGCGACGAAGCGGCGTCCCAGGGACCGGCCCAGCAGTCCATTGACAAGGGCCCCCAGGAGGGGCAGCAGGGGAATCAGCCAGAGTGTCTTGGTCATGACCGGTCCTCGTTCCTACTGCTGAAGGGCATCGGCGCGGTCCGCGTCCGTGGTCTTGCGGTGCCTGTGGAGGGCCACCACCAATCCGAGGCCGATGGCCGCTTCGCAGGCCGCCACGGCGATGACAAAGAGGTAGAAGGCCGTGCCCTGCACATCACCCCCCCGCCAGCGTCCGAAGGCGAGCAACAGCACATTGGCCGCATTGAGCATCAGCTCGATGCCCATGAACTGGATGAGCAGGCTCCGCCGCAGCAGCACCGTCGCCAACCCAATGACAAAGAGCAGCAGTGCCACCAGCACATATCCCTGCAGGCTCCCCTGAAGCAGCGCCGTCCCCATCAGACCCCCCTTTCAAAATCGGCGCAGCCGATTTTGAATCCATGCACTGACCCTTGAGCTCCCATGTCAAACCTCCCGCTTCACGAGCAGGATGGCCCCGACCATGGCCGCCAGCAGCAGGAGGCCCGCCACCTCGAAGGCCACCAGGTGCTCCCTGAAGAGGCTCTCCCCCAGCTGGTTCAGGGTCATGGGGCCACCCAGCGGGAGGGCCTTGAGGTCCCGGAGCAGGCCGGAAGTCGCCACAACCTTGAAGGCGCCGAAGCCCAGGGCGCCCACCAGAAGCACGCCCAGTCCTTGGTGGATTCGCCGGGACTGCTTGGGGGCCTCCTCTTCATGGCTGTTGAGCAGCATGATCACAAAGAGCACCAGGACGAGGATGGCCCCCGAATAGACGATGATCTGAAGGGCGGCAGCCACGGGGTTGGCCAGGAGCAGGAAGAGGCCCGCCACCCCCAGGAAGCTGATCACCATGCAGATGCCTGCCAGCACCAGGTTTCGGGAGAAGAACATGGCGAGGGCGCCGCACAGGGTGATGAGGGCGAAGGTCAGGAACATGGCGCCTCCTCAGCCAAGGTACGGGGTCTTGGGAACGGTGGGGGTGGGGTCCGCCGTGATGCGGTCCTTGCCGTCGGTTTCGGCGTAGGTGTTCATCAGGTCCCATTTGCCGTACTGCATGTCCAGCCGGTCGTAGGCTGCCAACTCGTAGTCCTTCCGAAGCCAGATGGCGTCCTTGGGGCAGGCTTCCTCGCACATCCCGCAATAGATGCACCGCAGCATGTCGATCTTG
>CAZPUI010000615.1:0-3569 GCA_964589695.1 uncultured Solibacteraceae bacterium
CGCCAGGATCGTGAGGAGGGCGCGGGCCTTCTCGCGCCAGAGGGCCCGAAGCACCAGACGAAGGATCAGCCAGCTCATCCCAGACGCCCGTCCTGCATGGGGAGGACCCGGGTGCAGAGGGCCGCCGCGGCGTCGCTGTGGGTGACGAGCACCAGGGCGGTGCCCGCCTCCTGGGTGAGCCGGGTGAGGAGGTCCAGCACGCCCTTCCCCGAGGCCGAATCCAGGTTTCCTGTGGGTTCATCCGCCAGCAGCAGGCGGGGACGGGCCACCAGGGCCCGGGCCACCGCCACCCGCTGCTGCTCCCCGCCGCTCAGTTCCATGGGCCAGGCGGAGGCACGGTGGGTGAGGTCCACCTGCGCCAGCAGGTCCCCGGCCCGGGTCCAGGCCTCCCGGTGGGACACCCCCAGGAGGTGCAGCGGCAGGGCCACGTTCTCCTGGGCGGTGAGCTCCGGCAGCAGGTGGAAGAACTGGAAGACCGTGCCCAGGTTGGCCCGCCGCCACCGGGCCAGCCCCGCGGGGGGTAGGGCCAGCAGGTCCTCCCCCGCGAAACGAATGGACCCCGCATCCGGCCGATCCAGGCCCCCCAGGAGGTTCAGCAGGGTGGACTTCCCGCACCCCGAAGGCCCCACCAGGGCCAGGCGCTCCCCCCCTTCCAGGTCCAGATCCACCCCCTGGAGCACCCAGCGGCCCTGGTACTGCTTGGTGACGGCGCGGATTTCAAGAAGGGACACGGGAGGCTCCGGCCCCCATCTTGGCATGGGGTTCCTGAGGGTTTCCTAAAGCATCTTCACGGGAGGCTGTCGCTGACGCCCCGACCGAACCCAGGGGGCTGCAGAGGGTGGCCCCCTTGACCCTCCCCATCGCACAGACCAACAATGTAACCGATTACATTCAAGGTGCCCTGGTCAGCCCCACAGGGATCCCACGCGCCGTGGGGCCCTTCGGGTCCTGAACCATCCGTCCCATCCCCACGCATTCTTCGAAGTGGTTTCGAGCCCAGGAGTCACCATGCTGCGCATCCTTGGATCCCTCCTCCTCGTGGTCCACCTGGGGGCCCAGTCCGTGGTGGACCTTGGGCACACCTTCTTCAGCCGCCGGGGGTCCTGGATGACCCTCAACCCCACGGGCACGCCCGCCACCCTGCGCTACTACTTCGCCCGCCTTGCGGAGGAGAAGGGCAACCTCCTGGACCTGACCTTCCAGCAGGGGGGCCAGGTGCGTCCCGTGGCCCTCACGGCGGATCCCGCCTGTCTCCACGTGAGGGCGGGGGGGACCTCGGCGCCCTGGGCCAAGGTCTACCTCCCTGGGGAACGGGACACGGTGATCGAGGCGGAAGGCCTGGGCCTGGCCATCACCGCGGCGAAGGAGGGACCGGACCTGGCCACCGTCACCGCGGCGGGGGATGGGGCCTGGACCTTGGCCCACGCAGGGTGGACCTTGCGCCTGGAACTGCACCAGGGGAAGGGGGAGGTCAAGGGCAAGACCTGGACCCTGCGCCCGGAGGGCGGGCGCCTCCGGGTCGTGCTGCGTCTGTACCGCGGTCCCGCCCCCTCGCCCCTGGCGGTGGAGGTGGACCGGGACCTCGCCGTGATCCAGAGGGACTGGGAGTCATGGAAGGCCAAGCTCCCGGCGGTGGCCCCGGAGCGGCGCCCCATGGCCCTGCGGGCCTGGTGGAACCTGTGGAGCCTCCACACCCCCAAGGACCCCATCTTTCCCCAGGGCGCGGTCCTGGTGGCCAAGGCCGATATGAACGGCGTCTGGGCCTGGGACCATTGCTTCCCCGCCATGGCCCTCGCCTCCACGGACCTGAAGGCGGGTCTGGAGCAGTTCCTGGTGCCCTTCCACAACATGCTGCCCACGGGCCAGCTGCCGGACCGCCTGGTGCCGGAGGATGTCTACGATGGGGTGACCAAGCCCCCCATCCATGGCTGGGCCCTGGGGCACCTCCTCGAACGACAGAAACTGTCCAGGGTTCAGAAGGAGGATCTCTACCCGCGGATGGTGAAGTGGACGGAATTCTGGTTCAAGGCCCGGGATCTCGACGGGAATGGCCTCCCGGCCTACGGAGGCGAGCATTCAGGCTGGGACAGCGGCTGGGACAATGCCTCGGTCTTCGGGGACAAGAAGTCCCAGTACGAGTCGCCGGAGCTGCAGGCCTACCTGGTCCTCCAGATGAAGACCGTGGCGCGCCTGGCCCGGGACCTGGGCAAGGGGGGGGAGGCCAAGGCCTGGGAAGCCCGGGGGGAGGCGCATCTCAGGCGGTTGATCGCCGAATTCTGGAATGGCCAGCAGTTCCTGGTGCGGAAGGTCGGGCAGGGATGGGTGACCCAGGACAGCACCTCCCTCCTGCCCCTCATGGTCCTGGTGCTGGGGGAGCATCTGCCCAAGCCCATCTTCCAGCGCATGGCGCAGGACCTCGAGGCGCGCTTCCTCACCCCCTGGGGCCCCGCCACCGAAGCGCCCACCAGTCCCCGCTACAAGACCGACGGCTACTGGCTGGGTCCCATCTGGGCCCCCAGCACCTACATCCTGGCGGATGGCCTGCGGCGGGGGGGAAGACCTGACCTGGCCAAGGAACTGGCGCGGCGCTTCTGCGATCTGGTGGAACACGCCGGTGGCCACTGGGAGAACTACGACCCCCTGACCGGTGCCCCCCTGCGCTGCAAGGGCTTCGCCTGGACCTCGGCGGTGGACCTCCTGTTCCGGCACGAGTACCTGAACGACTAACCTTCGACACCACGCTTTCGCGCACAGAATCGGAGTTCGCCACTCTGGGTACATGAAATTTTCAATATTTTTAATCACGGAGATGCAACGCATGCGTGGCATCTCCGTGTTCTCCGTGTTCTCCGTGTTCTCCGTGTTTAACCTTCCCTTAGGTTGCGGCCGGAACCCGCGCTGTGTGTTTTCACGGGCTGTCATCAAATTTCACACGCCCGGCCCCCTTGGGTTGACCAAGATGGGACTGGCCCAGGTGGGGCACAGATCCAGCCCGATGACCCCACACCTCTGGCCCCCCTGAACCTGGGGGGCCCTGGGCATCTCCACCCGCCTTACCCCTGACCCTTCCTCAGGCCTTGCCTGTGGACCGCTTGGAGATGCCATGACACCAACCCCTCTCCGCAACCTCACGATCCTGGCCTTGGCCTTGAGCGCGGGCATACTGCCCGCCCAGGGCCCAGCCCCGCAGGCCCGCACCGAGCGGCAGGCCCGCGTCCACCTGATGGCCTCCCGCCTGGAGGCCCGCAGGTCGGTCCTGGGTCTCGACGCCCGCCACGCCTTCCTCCCCCGGACGAGCCACGTGGACGAGCTGGGCATCACCTACGGCCGCTTCCAGCAGACCTACAAAGGCATCAAGGTCTGGGGCGGCGAAGTGGTGACCCACGGGACCCCGGAGGGGTTTGACCTGCCCGAGACCACCTCCTTGCTGCAGGGGTTGGAACCGGAGGTCACCCCCAGCCTGGGGGTGACGGAGGCCCTTTCCCTGGCCCACGGGGCCCTGGCCCCCACAGGGTCGGGCCAGCGCGCCGCCGCGGCGGAGCCAGTGGCCTGCCCCGGCACGTTCGAGG
>CAZPUI010000616.1:0-3565 GCA_964589695.1 uncultured Solibacteraceae bacterium
GGCCTTCTACCTGGAGTTTCACCTGCCCTGGCGGTTCCGCAGGACGGCCCTTCCCACCCCCCCCGAGGGGGAGGACCACCCCCACGGGGACCTCCGGATCCCCCTCCGGAAGCCTTCCACCCTGGCCCACGTGGAGAGCCGGGAGGTCAACCTCCCCCCCCGCTACATCGTGGCGGAGGAGTCCCAGGGCAAGCTCACCGTGGGGCATGCGGCGGTGGAACTGGAGCCGGATGTCTACATCAGCCATTGCGATGGGGATCCCAACGCCTTTGAGGGCGCGTCGGAAGTCTGGGCGACCCTCCGAAGCCGGGATGTGCCCGGGGAGTTCCTGCCTTCCTTCGAGGAGGAGGTGAAGCACTATGTCCAGCCTTCCGTCACCTTCCGCTTCAGGAACTTCCGGGCCTCCCAGCTGAGGTCCTTCTGGGCCAGCTATCGCCAGGTCACGTCCTACAACTTCACCAACCGGAACTGCTCAGTGTCCGCCATGACGGCCTTGGAGGTCGCGTTGATGGGGAGCCTCGGAACCCGTCGGGGGGTACTGGCCTGGATCGACCTGCTGCTCTCCAGTGACCTATGGCTGGCCCACTTCCTGCGCTGGAAGGCCCACGAGATGGTGTGGACCCCGGGGCTCGCCCTGGACTACACCCGGGTGCTGCACCGGCTGGTGGAGGACGCATGACCACCGAACTTCGCAACCATCTCTACGACGCGGGGTTCTTTCTGGTGGAAGCCTTCGCGGCCCTGGAGGTTACGGCGGTCATTGTGGCCAACACCCGGATCACCGCCGGGCTCCACCTCCGGGAGGAGCTGTCCAGCTTCATCCTCACCAGCTACCTGGGACCCCTCTTCCTGGTGATGGTCCTGCTCCTGGCCTTCTCCCGGAGGATCGCCCAGGCGGCCGTGCCGCGCCTCATCTTCCTTGGGGGCCTGGGGCTCTTCGCCTTCGGCAACATGGGGTGCGCCCTGGCGCACACCCCTTCGGCCTTCTTCGCCGGGCGCGCGGTGATGGGCCTCGGTGGGGCCCTGGCCTTGGCGGGGCAGCTCTGGACCCTGAGCACCTTCCATCGTTCCCGCATCGTTCGGCCCCTGCTCTGGGGTGAAGTGGGGGCGGCCCTGGGGGTGGTGGCGGGTCCCCTGGTGGGGGCGCTCTTTGCGGATCATTCGCCGGGGGGCTGGCGGGCCTTCTTCTGGCTCAACGCTGGGCTGGGGCTGCTCACGGCCCTCCTGGCCTACCTTGGGCTCCAGGGGCGGGGGGCGGAGCCGGATCCGGTGGAACTTCCGGATGATGCCTCCGGGCGCCGCATGGCCCGGGTGATGACCACTTGGCAGGTGGCGGTGTCCATCCTAATCGTGGGGGCGGAATACCTCTTTTCCGATGTGCTCCAGGCCAAGCTGGGCTACTCCGCCCGGGTGGTGGGGGGGATGACGGTGCTGGCCTCCCTGGGGGCCATCCTGGGGAGCCTCTGGGCCACCCGGTTGGAACATCGGCTGGTGCAGCTCCCCAGGCTCGCGGCGCTGGGTCTTCTCGGGGCCCTGCTCCTGCTGGGCATCTGCCTGCAGGGGCGACACGTGGTCCTGGCCTCGGTGCCCATCTTCGGGGCGGGGCTCGCCATGGGCCTCGCCAGCGTGAGCATATACGCCGTGATCGTGAAGACCTGCCGGGCCGACCAGTTCCTGCGCCGGTCCATGGTCTACCTCCTGGGCATGCAGGTGGGCAACGCCCTGGGTGTCCAGGCCGTGGGCCTCACGGAACTCGGCCACCTCGGCCCCCTGGCCTCCGCCCTCGGGGTGGGACTGGTGCCCCTGGTGCTGGTGGGGGTGGCCCTGGGGATGGGGCGACGACGGACCTTGGCAGGTTCCGGACCACGGAGCCTGCACGGTGGGACAGGTGGTGAACCTTCAGCCGGTTGAGGGTTGGGTCCAAGTTGTTCAATTATAATTAGTAATATATCGTGCCGCTCCAAACCATGGGGGTGCATCTCTGATCTCCCTTGTCCTGGAGGCGTCCCCGTGAACACCCCCCGATTCATACATAAACTGATTCTGGGCTTCGGTCTTGCCTTGGCCGGGATGGTGCCCTCTGCCGCCGCGCGCCCATCGGATGCGGCCCCCTCCAAGGTGGCCCAACCCTCCGTCGAAAGGCCGGCGCTTCGCTACGTGACCCTTGGGTTGGATGATGGCCGAACCTTCACCCTCGACCAGGAAGATCTGGGGGCCGACCGCGGGGGCGTCCTGTTCTGGGGAGACTGGGCCGTTTATCACATCCTGGTGCCCTTCTACGCCTATGACCAGACCCTGCCCACGTCCCCCCAGGATGTGATCCGCCTCTGGAACACCCCCAACGCCCAAGGAGAACTTCCAGCCTTTCTCATCAAGCCCCGATGCATGCCCACCTACCCCCTGGTGGACAGGCCCGCCCGGGCCTCCGGGGGCGCACCCTATCGCCCCAAAGTCACCTCCCTCGAGGTCGGGTTCGCGGATGGCCGACGTTACAAGCTGACGGAGGCAGAACTCGATGACCCCAAATCCGGCGTGATCTTCTGGAGCGACTTTGCGGTGGAAAATCTGCTGGTGCCCTTCTACAGGCACTCCAAGGGCCTTCCGACCACCGCAGAGGCCGCACTGGCCGCCTGGCATGGACCGGTGTCCAAGCCGCGTGCCCTCCGGTCCTTCGGCGGCGACAAGGAGTTGCCTGCCTTCTTCATCAAACCCCGGTGCATGCCAACCTATCCACTGCAATAAGCCTCTCGACTTCCAGCACCCCGTAAACGTTGCGCGGACAGTCGGGGGAAGGGGCGGCTAATCCACCCACCCCGTCCCCAGGCTGGCCTGGAGGTACCAGCCCCCCTGGCGGTTCCGGTCCTCCAGGATGCGGCCCACCACGAGGCCTCCCCGGGGGCGCCCCAGGCGGCCCCGGTCCCGGAGTCCTTCGAAGGCCAGCACAAGCCCCGTCCGCCGGCGGTGGAGGCCAGCGGCGTGGGCCGCGGTGGTCTGGTGGACGAACCCCGCGTAGACCCGGGCCCAGGTTGACTTCAGCTCCCCCAACACGAAGGTCTGGTGGTCCCGGAGGCGGTCGCCGTCCTTCAGGAGCACATCGTTCTCGTATTCGAAGAACCAGGGCCCCTGGCCCCGGAAGCGGTACCAGGCCAGGGTGGCCTGGTGGCGGGCCACGAACCAGCCGATCTGGAGCTGGGGTCCGCCCTGGACCATGAGGCGACGGGCCCAGGTGGCCTCCTCCTGGCCCTTCCGGGCCTCCACCTCGGCGCCCCCGTAGGGGGACCCGGAAGTGGGGAAGGACAGGAGGGAGCCGAAGTGCCCGAAGTGGCGGTACTGCGTGGCCTCGCCGTGAAGCGCGAACCAGGGCACGGGTTGGCCCTCCAGGAACACGCCCCCCAGGCCGTAAGCCGGGGTGAGGCCCCCCAGGACCCCGGCCTGCACGTAGGTGTCCGGGCGCCGAGGGTCTTCTCCCGAGAGGGGCTTGCCGAGGGACAAGGCGCCCGCAAGCTCGACACCCCTCGGAGTGAGCCAGCCTTGGAGGTCCAGGTCGGTCCACGGCTGCCCGCGA
>CAZPUI010000617.1:0-3559 GCA_964589695.1 uncultured Solibacteraceae bacterium
CCCCCCAGGGCCTCGGCCAGCACCGCAGCGTCACCTTGGGCCAGCCGATGCTCCAGGCGTCCCAGGTGTTCGATGAGTTCCCGGAGGGGGGCCTGGAGGGCCTGCCGGTTCTGAAGCAGGATGTCCGTCCAGAGGGGCACCGAGCTGCGACCCAGCCGGGTGAAGTCCGCGAAACCCGGCCCCGCCATGGCCTGGTTCACCCCTGAACCTTCCACCTGCTGGAGGTAGGCAAAGGCCAGCAGATGGGGGAGGTGGCTCAGGAGTGCCACCGCTTCGTCATGGCCCCCGGGGCTCGTGGACAGAACCTTGGCACCCAAGCGTTCCCAGAGCTGCCGGGCCAGGTCGAGGGCCCAGGGCTCCGTCTGGGCCATGGGGCAGAGCAGGGTGGTGCGCCCCTGGAAGAGATCTCCGCAGGCGGCTCCCGGGCCCGAGCGGTGACCTCCCGCCATGGGATGGGTGGGCATCACTCCGCCATGGCGCGGCAGGATGGCCTCGAAGTGGTCCGCCACCGGGCCCTTCACGCTGCACAAGTCCATCACCAGGGTCCGGGGGCCGATGGCGGGAAGGGCCGCCCGAAGGACGCTGCCCAAGGCCGCCGGGGGCACCGCCAGGACCACCAGGTCCATGGGCCCTTCCCCGGACCAGGGCCGGTCCACCAGGCCCAGGTCCAGGGCCTGGGAGACATGCCGAGGGTCCTGATCGGCGCCATGGCGAACTCTGCAGAGCTTTCGCAGGGCCAGGTCCAGGCCCAGGCTTCCGCCCATGAGGCCCAGGCCCAGGATGAGCGCTTGGGAGAACATCTCAGACCTCCCGCCCCAGGGCACGGGCCAAGGGCCGGAGACCCGCCATCATGGTTTCGAAGGCCTCTGGGCTCAGGGACTGGTCTCCGTCACAGAGGGCCTCCTCGGGGTGGGGATGCACTTCCACCAGCAGGCCATCGGCCCCCACCGCAAGGGCTGCGGCCGCCAGGTGGGGCACCATCCATGCATGCCCACAGGCATGGCTCGGATCGATGATCACGGGCAGGCCCGCATCCCGCCGGGCCACCGCAATGGCGGAGACATCCAGCATGTTGCGGTAGGCTGGTTCGAAGCTCCGCACCCCCCGCTCGCAGAGGAGCACCCGTTCGTTGCCTCCCGTGCGGATGTGGTCCGCCGCCAACACCCATTCCTTGAGGGTGGCGGCAAGCCCCCGCTTGAGCACCACCGGGACATCGACCCGCCCCAGTTCCCGCAGGAGGTCGAAGTTCTGCATGTTCCGGCTGCCCACCTGGATGGCGTCCACACCGGCCTCCAGAAAGGCCTCCAGGCGACGGACATCCATGAGCTCCGTGAGCACCGGTAGGCCGTGGCGGCGTCCGGCGGCCACCACCAGCTCCAGCCCAGGCAGCCCGAGGCCCTGGAAGGCCCGGGGGTCGGTGCGCGGTTTGAAGGCACCGCCCCGGAGGCAGGCGGCCCCCGCTGCCCGGAGGAAGGCCGCGGCTTCCTCCATCTGGTGAGCACTCTCCACGGCACAGGGACCGGCAATGATGGGGAAGTGGGGACCTCCGAAGGGAATGCCCCCAAGGGATACGGTTGAACGGGTTGGGCATGGACACAGGGACATGGATACTCCTGGAAATGGGTAGGCCGAAGGCCTGGGCCGGTTGGACCCTGGGAAGGAGGCGCAGAGGGGGCATAGCAAAAGCCCCGCACGTGGGAGGTGCGGGGCTCAGGAGGGACTGACCTGGAATCTAGTCGGCGCGTCTCCCGTCCCCGCAGGGATAGGCATACGCGTAGGTGAGAACCGGAAGCGTCACATGCGCCACCGCCGGCTGAACCGGGCGGGCGAGAGATGTGACGGAAGTCATCAACATGGGGTTGACCCTAGCACGGGTCATGCATGGTCTTCAAGCGGTGACTTCACGTGGAGAGGGGGCTCGCGCAGAGCACGTGGAAGCCGATCCCATTGCCCAGCTCGTTGAAATGCAGTCCTGTGCTCAAGTTGCGGAGGATGGCCAGGCCTCGGCCATGGCTCTGGGTGGGGTCCGCCTCCTTGGTCTCCAGCCAGGTGCGCCAATCGAAGCCCGACCCCGAGTCCTTCACCGCCACATCGATCTGGCGCACGGGATGGTCCGGTCGGCGGTCGTGCTGGAGGGTGAGGGTCACGGTGACCTCCCCCCGGATGGTGTTGGCGAGGGCGTGCTTGCGCCGCTCGTCATAGGCTTCGAAGCCATCCAGGTCCTTGATGCGCGAATCCAGGTTCAGGATGCCGTGGTCCACGGCGTTGGCCAGGGCTTCGGACATGAGCAGGGCCAGCAGCTGCAGGGTGTTCTGGTCCACCCCCTCGTTCGTCAGGAGGGTGAGCATGCTGGGGAGCATGCCCCGCATGTTGTGGTAGCGGGGGTTGAAGGAAAAGGTGACCTGAAGGCCCGCCACCAGGAGGTTCGGATCGATCTCCGGAGCCAGGTCCTCCATGGTGATCTGATGGGGGCTGGGAACCTCCCAGAGCGCCCAGCTGATGTCATCCACCTGTTCGGCGTTGCTGACGTGCTCCAGCAGTTCATCCCGGATGTACTGGTGATGGGCCTGGATGGACAGGAACTGGAGGTCCAGGAGCAGGTGCCTGTGGATGCGATCGGAGGGGAACACATCCAGGAGACCGTCGCTGCAGGCCAGGAATCGATCGCCCTTGGCAATGCTCGTCTCCACGATGGCCACGTCTTCGGTACGAACATCCCGGATGCCCGCAGGGAGCTCCGTGGAGGGGAAGGTGCGCACCGAGCCATCCTGGCGCAGGAGCCAGGCATCCGGCATGCCGGCATTGACGACGCTGAGGACATTCTGGTGGGTGTTGATGCGGAAGATGAGGACACACACGAAGCGGTCCGCCGGCAGGATGCGCCGAAGCTTGTAATTGACCTCCCGGTAGATGGTCTGGAGGGGGATGTCCTTGGTGACCATGCTGAGGAAGGCCTCGGCCACCGGCAGGGTGGAGACACCCGCCATGAGACCGTGCCCCGTGGCGTCGCAGATGAGACCGAAGTGGATCCCCGGCAGGCCCTGGCGGTACAGACAGGTGTCCCCGTTGATCCGGTTGGTGTGGAGGGTTTCCATGGCGAAGCACAGGGGCATGGAAGCCCGTCCAATGGCCCCCAGCCGTTCCAGGACATGCTTCACCACCGAGACTTCCTCGTCGTCCCGTGCCTTCTGCTCCAGCAGGTCCGAATGAAGGCGCACCAGCTCCGCCAGGTTGCGCACCCGGGACCGCAGCTCCTCGGGTTCGAAGGGCTTGGTGAGGAATTCCACCGCACCCGCCTCCAGAGCCTTGTGAAGCAGGTCGGGCACACTGCGGCCCGTGACCATCACCACCGGTACTGGGCGACCATGGCTCAGGGCGCGAATGGCGGTGCAGACCTCGATGCCATTGCGCTTGGGCATGGCGTAGTCCACCAGGACGATGTCAGGCTGCAGCGCTTCGAAGCGCTCCACGGCCTCCTCGCCATCCTTGGCCAGGATCCCCTCGTACCCATCCGCCCCACGGAGCCGCGCCGCAACGGCGCCCCGGAGGGGATCCTCGC
>CAZPUI010000618.1:0-3554 GCA_964589695.1 uncultured Solibacteraceae bacterium
CCTCCCTGGACCACCCTCACGTGGTGCGCATCCACGAAGTGGGTCGCCTGGGGGGTCAGGGCTGCCTCGTGATGCAGTACATCGCGGGGGACACCTTCGATGCCCTGGCCCCCCGGCTCTCCCTTCCCCAGACCGTGGCGCTGCTGGCCCAGTCGGCCCGGGGCGTCCATGCGGCCCATCGCCGGGGCTTCCTCCACCGGGACCTGAAACCCCAGAACATCCTGGTGGAGACCCTGGAGGAGGGCCACCGGGCCTATGTCATGGACTTCGGCCTGGCCCGAGACCAGGGGGACGCGGGCCCCTGCGGTGGCCAGGTGGAGGGCTCCCCCTTCTACATGTCCCCGGAACAGGCTGCGGGGGAGGGTCTGCTGGACCAGCGGAGCGATGTCTACAGCCTGGGCGCCACGCTCTACTGCCTCCTGCTGGGCTACCCCCCCTTCTGCCAACCCGACGCCACCCCCGGGGCCCTGGGCCATCCCCTGGGACAGGGGGCTGAATTCCACAGCGACATGGTGGGTCCCCTCAGCGGATCCACCTGGGAGGCCCAGGCGCCCGTGGTGCGCCAACTGGACCGGGTGCTGCGGGAGGATCCACTGCCGGTGCGCCAGCAGCGCCCGGACCTGCCCCGGGACCTGGACACCATCGTCCTCAAGGCCATGCACAAGGTCCCCCATCAGCGCTATGCCACGGCCCTTGAACTGGCGGAGGACCTGGAGCGTTTCCTGGCGGGGGAACCCATCCTGGCCCGGCGCCCCTCCCCCATGGAGCGCCTGCGGGCCTGGCGACGCCGTCACCCCCGGCTGGCCGGATTCCTGACGGCTTCGGCGCTCCTCGCCCTGGCGGCGGGGGGCACCGCCGCGGTCATGGGCCGTCGGGCCCAGACCAGGGGTGCCTTGGCGGCCCGGTTCGAACATGCCGCCCGGGAAGTGCGGGAGCGCCACCGCCTCGCCTGCCTGAGCCCCCTGGGGGATCGGAGCCAGGACCACGCCTGGATCCTGGCCCACCGTGCCACGTGGGAGGGGGAGATCCGGCGCCAAGGGACCCTGGCAGAGGGCCCCGGTGCCTACGCCCTGGGCCAGGTGGAGCTGCTCCTGGGCCATGACGAAGCGGCATGGACCCACCTGAACCGCGCCTGGCAGCGGGGCCACCGCACCCCCGCCACCGCCCAGGCCCTGGGCACAGTCCACCTCAACCTCTACCGCAAGGCCTGGTTCGAGGTCCCCTCGGGCTCCGCCAAGGCCCTGGCCGAACTGCGCACCAAGCACCTGGAGCCCGCCCTGGCCTTCTTCCAGCAGGGGGCGGCCACGGAGGACGACCTGGCCCTGGCACGGGCCTGGATCGCCCTGCTGGAGCAGGACGAACCCAAGGCCCTCCGGCTGGCGGAGGAGACCCTCGCCCGCTACCCCTGGCAGTACGAGGTCCTGCTGGTGCCCTTCCAGGTGCATGTCCGGCGGGCCCTGGCGGCCCCCACCCTTCCCGCCTTCGAGCTGGAGGCGGCCCAGGCCACCGCCTGCCTGGATCAGGCCCTCCAGCGCGCGGGCAGCGACCCCCGACTCTACGTGCACAAGGCCAACTGGCTCACCTGGCAGGCCCAGCTCCGGGTCCAGCGCGCCAAGGAGCACACGGAGACCTGGACCCGTCGGGCCCTGGAGGCCTGCGACCTGGCCCTGCGCATCGACCCCACCAATCCTGAGGCCCTCCTGGCCCAGGCCGGAGCCCTCAACCGCCTGGCCCTGCGCCTGGACACCCTGGAAGCCGAGCGGCCCCGGGCCGTGGAAGCCTTCACCCAGGCCCGGGAGCGGACCGAACGGGTGTTGGGCCGGGATCCAGGCCACGGAGAGGCCCTCAGCCAGCGCGCCTGGACCCTGCTCTACATGGCTCGGGTGGCGCGGTACTGGAAGCAGTCGCCCCTGCCCACCTTCCAGGAGGCCGCCCAGGCCGCCCAGACCGCACTCCGGGCCCGCCCGGACCGGTTGACCAACCAGCACCTGAGCCTCATGGCGGACATGGAACTGGCCTTCGAGGACGAACGCTGGGGCCGGGATGTGCGCCAACCCCTCAGCCAGGCGTGGGGCCGACTCCAGGCCTTGATCCAGGCCTGGCCGGAACGCGCCGCCTTCCGGATCATGGCCCACCTGCTCCTCAGTCGCCTCATCAACCAGGAATTCTGCCTGGGGGATCGAGCCAGGGCGCGGGGCTTGGCGGATGAACTCCAGGGGGTCCACGAAGGCCTGCAGAAGGCCCAGCCCGACAACCAGTTCGTGCTGCACCAGCGCGCCGAATTGCAGGGCCTACGCGCGGTCATGGACGCCCTGGAGGGCCGGGAGGTGGAAGCCAGCGTGGCCAGCGGGCTCGCCAGCCTGGACCGCATGGATCCCAGCGCGAGGTGGGGGTGGGACTATGCCAACACCCGGTTCAGCCTGCTGCTCACCCGGGCGCGGGTGGCCCTGGACCAGGGGCGTCCCCTGGCCCCCCATCTCCCGGCCTTGGCGCAGTTGCTGGACGCCAAGGCCCGCCCCCTCATCGCCCCCGCCTGGTTCCAGGCTGGGGAGGCCCAGGTGCTCTTCCTTCGGGCCCAGGAGGCCAGGGCCCAGGGCCGCCCCTTCCTGCCCCTGGTGACCCAGGCCCGGGCCCGACTGCGCCCCTTGCTGGCGGACACGGACCCCCAGCCCCTGATCCAGGAGCATGCCCTGGAGGCAGCCCTGGGGATGCTGGAGGCCGAGACCCTGGACCCCCAGGCACGGTCGGCGGCCCAGGCCCAGGGAACCGCCACCCTGCGCACGGTGATGCGGACAGACGCCCAGGCCACCCTCCTGTTCCGGGGGTGCCTGGGCCAGCGCTAAAGGTTCTCGTTCAGGCCCTGGCCGAGGTGAAAGCACGCCGTATCCAGCGGCTGTCACGTGATCCGGCACCCCATGGCCAGCCTGATGCTGGAAATTGGCGCGGACATCCGCTTCATCCAGAAAATGCTGGGCCTAAGTGCCACCCAGATCTAAACCGATGTGAGCATCGGGAAACCGAAGGACGTGCACACAAAGACGCATCCGGGAAGCTGCGGGGGGTGGGGGAGGATGAGAAAGGCTTCTTCGCAGGACTCCACCCACCCAATCGACTTGATCTCCTGGAAGGAGTTTTCCAAGGCCGACTACCCAAGGGTCACAGGAATCTTGCCACCAAACAGGGCTACCACGGTGCCCCATTCCACACGGGCGGCCTCTTCGTATCGCCCATCCACCAAGCGCAGCAAACGTCCAACCTGCTCCTCGGGATCAACAATCAGATATTCCGAAACGCCAGCAGCTTCGTAGAGCCACCACTTCCGGGTCACGTCTTTTCCCGCAGTGCTGGGGCTCAGAATCTCCACCACGAGATCAGGTGCGCCTTCGATGCCGCGTTCGCTGATCTTCGTGGAATCACACACCACAAGCAGATCCGGTTGCACCACGGCTTCACCAAGCATGACATCCACGGGCGACACGAAAGCACGGCAATTCCCGCCGCCAGACTTGCGTTTGGCATCTTCAAGGCCACCCCGAATCTGGAAATAGAGGGAT
>CAZPUI010000619.1:0-3541 GCA_964589695.1 uncultured Solibacteraceae bacterium
GCTGGGAGGACCAGTTCAACCAGGCCATGGATCCGGAAACGGCCCACCAGTTCCATGACGAGACCCTGCCTGCGGAAGGAGCCAAACTGGCCCACTTCTGCTCCATGTGTGGTCCCCACTTCTGTGCCATGAAGATCACCGAGGAGGTGCGGGAATATGCCAGGGCCCAGGGCGTGGAGGATGCCGCGGCCCTGGAATCGGGCTTGGCGGAGCAGGCGGCCAAGTTCGTGGAGACGGGCGGCGAGATCTACCGCTAGGTTGCTGCCATCAACCCGCCCCTCCAAGGCTGGTTTCCGGCTATCCCTCGGCCCTGAAAAGGGCCAGGACCCTGACCTCGGCGGCCCCAGCCCGGAGGAGGGCCTGGGCGCAGCGGTGCAGGGTGGCCCCGGTGGTCCAGACGTCATCCACCAGCAGGATGGTGGCGCCCCGGACTGGAGCGCCACTTCGAAGACGAATGACCTTGGCCGACAGGCGCCTGCGGGCGCTGGGCAGACGCCGGGCCTGGCGGGGCTCCCACCAGGCCTTGGCCAGGCAGCGTCGCCAGGGACGCCCCAGGCGCTCCGCCACGCAGCGGGCGGCGTTTTCCGCCAGGTCCCCACCGTGGCGCCACAGGCGAAGTGGCGAGGCGGGGGCCGAGGTGATCAGGGTGCAGTCCCGAGCCCACTCGGGAAGGTCGGCTCTGTGAAGGTGGCCCAGCAGGGCCCGCATCCAACCCCGCTCCCCTGCCTTGATGCCCGGTACCAGCAGGGCCCCCAGGGCGGGGCGTCCGGCGTGGTAGTCCCAGAATGCATCGCCGTGGGTCCAGGCCACCGGATCTTCGCAAGGGGCACCCGGATCATGGACCAGGGCGCAGAGGTTGCAGCGAGGGGCCTCCAGGGGCTGCAGGCCGGACCAGCAGGCGTGGCAGATCCCTGCCTGGGCCCGGCGATCCAGGGGGCCCAGGCAGCCCCGGCAAAGAAGAAGCTCCCCCGCGGGGCGGAGGAGCTTCTGGAGGAGCACCGTCAGACTACTTGGCGTGCCCGAAGACCTTGATGGCATAGATGAGGGTGGGGATGAAGGTGAGAATGGCCGCCGTCATGATCCCGGCATGGATTTTGGCGCGGGCCCCCGTGGTGTCGGAGGAGGCCAGTCGGCTTCGCCGCCAGCCATACACTGCGTAGATCACCAGACCCGCTTCCAGCCACAGGATGAGCCGCAGCCAGGTGTCCGTGGGGAGTCCACTCATGACGAAGACACAGGAGAAGACACCCAGCAGCCCGATCACCCAGGCACCGATGATGCCCCCAGGGACCTTGAAGGGGCGCTCCACATCGGGGGTGGTGTGGCGCAGGATGGGCACACCGATGCATACGAGCACGAAGGCCAGCAGGGTGCCGATGGACACCAGCTCACCCACCAGGGAGAGGGGCATCAATCCGCCACAGAAGGCGACGAAGATCCCGGTCATGATCGTGGCGACATGGGGCGTGCCGTGCTTCACGTGGGCTTGGCCGAACCAGGGCAGCAGGCCATCCTTGCTCATGGCGTAGAAGACGCGGGTCTGGCCCATCATCATCACGTGGATGACGGAGGAAAGACCGGCAATGGCACCCAGCTTGATGGCGAAGGTGAAGACCTTCTGGGCCGTGACGCTCCATCCGCGCAGTTCGACGATCTTGTCGATGCCCACGGCAATGGGATCCGGCACGCCCAGGTTCTTGAAGGGCACCACCCCCGTGAGGACCAGGGCCACCAGGATGTAAAGCAGGGTGCAGATGACCAGGGAGGCGAGGATGCCGATGGGCAGGTCCCGTTTGGGGTTTTTGGCTTCCTGGGCCGTGGTGCTCACCGCATCGAAACCGATGTAGGCGAAGAAGACCACTGCCGCGCCGGTCACCACCCCATTCTGGATGCCCCAACCATAGCGCTGGACGCCATTGACGATCTCCACGGGGGGGACCAGCTTGCCCGCGCCCAGGGCGGCGGGGTTGGCCACCAGGTTGGCGCTGGTGATCATGCTCAGGCCCAGGAGGATGAAGACCAGGACGATGCTCACCTTCACAACCACGATGATGTTGTTGAGGGTGGCACTCTCCTTGATGCCCTTGTAGAGCACGGAGGCCACCACCAGGGCGATGAAGGACGCGGGAATGTTCCAAATCCCGTACACCTGGGAACCATCATTGAGGGTCACCAGTTCCCACGGCCCGCGCATGAAGCGAATGACCGTATCGGACATGGGAATGCCGAGGGTCTTGTGCATGATGGAGAACAAGTACCCCGACCAGGAATTGGAGACGGTGACGGCCCCGAAGGCGTATTCCAGGACAAGGTCCCAGCCGATGATCCAGGCGATGAACTCACCCATGGTGGCGTAGCTGTAGGCATAGGCCGACCCCGCCACAGGGATCATGGCGGCCATTTCGGCATAACAGAGGCCTGCAAAGGCGCAGAGCAGACCGCCGATCATGAAGCTGTAGACCACGCCCGGACCCGCATAGTTCGCGGCGGCGCCCCCGGTAAGGGAGAAGATGCCTGCGCCGATGATGGCGCCAATGCCGAGCATGGTGAGGTTGAAGGCGGACAGGGAGCGCTTGAGCTGACCGCCGCCGTGGCCCCCCTCCCCGGCATTGGGATCATTGGCATCTGCAATGAGTCGATTAAGGTCCTTTCGGATGAGCAAACCTGCCATGGGTCCTCCGGTCTTGAACAAAGAGATTCTGAGAAACACGAAACTTCCACAAAAGTACCATGGCAGCCCACGTGACACGAGGTAAAACCTTGGGTAGGCCCGCTCCCTGGAACGGGCAAGCGGTCAGTGGCAGGAGGCGCCGGGTCCCGGCATGCTGAAACCTGAGCAAGGAAGGAACCATGGCCTGGAATGATTTTTCACCCTCCAAGCGCTGCGACTGGATCGATCAGCTGCGGGGCTGGGCCGTGATCGTGATGATCGAGGTCCACGTCGTGAACGTCTACCTGCATCAGGGGTGGGCACCGGACTGGCTCCACTACTTGAACGGGCTTGTGGCGCCCAGCTTCATCCTCTGCGCGGGCTACAGCCTGGCGCTTTCGACCTTCCGGGCCGATGGGACCCTGCGGCCCTTCGCGCCCACCGGCAAGCGTTTGGGCTTCATCCTCCTCTGTGCCTACCTCCTCCATGCACCGGGTCTGACGCTGGCGGAATGGACGGTGCTCAACACCGACCAGAAATGGCGGGAACTCTTCAAGATCGATGTCCTGCAGTGCATCGTTTTCTCCCTGCTCCTGCTCCAGGGCTTGGCTCGGCTGGTGCGGCGCCCCTTGGTCTACGCCGGGGTGGCCCTCCTGGTGGCCCTGGGGGTGGCCTGGGTGGCCCCGCACCTATGGAAGTCCGGGGTCGGGGAGGGGGTCTGGTTGCCCCTCCGAGGGTTGATCAATGGCAACACCGATCGCGGTGTCACGGCCCTCTTTCCCCTCTTCCCCTGGCTCGCCTTCGCCGCCTTCGGCTCCGTGCTGGGGGTGCTCTACCGGCATTACCGCGTGCTGGCCAAGGAGGGCCGGGCCCGGTTGAGCGAGTCCCAGT
>CAZPUI010000620.1:0-3539 GCA_964589695.1 uncultured Solibacteraceae bacterium
GTCATGCTGGAACCCAGGGAACTGGTGCAGTTCATGCGGGAGGTCTGCGAGGCCATGGACCACCGGCTGGGCGCTGGGCTCCTGGGCCTGGAACTCAACCTCGCACCCGAAAGGGTCATGGCGAACATCGATCCGCGCCTCTTTGCCACCGTGGTGGAGAACCTCCTGAGCAACGCGTTCAAATACGGCACGGAGCCCCGGCGCACCCAGGTCACCCTGGACGCCCTGGAGACCCAGGTGGTCCTGACGGTGACGGACGAGGGCCATGGCTTCCCCTCCAAGGAGGCCCACCGCATCTTCCAACGCTTCTACCGGGTGGGGGATGAAATGACCCGCACCGTTGCAGGCACCGGTCTGGGCCTCTTCCTCTCCAAGGAAATCGTCACCCGCCACCACGGCACCATCGAGGCCTACAGTCGCGGGGTGGGATTAGGTGCCACCTTCCGGGTGCGCATTCCGCGCCTGCCGGGTTAGGCTAGGGGTATGACGGACGCGACTGCCGAAGCTGCCCTGATCGAAGCCTCCCTCACCGGGGACGGTGGGGCCTTCGGCTCCCTGGTGGAGCCCTACCTTGGGTTGTTCTATGCCGGCATCCATCGGATTCTTCAGGATCCCTTGGACAGCCAGGATGCCCTTCAGGAAGCCCTGATGAGCATTCATCGGGAACTGGGTCGCTTCCTGGGAAAGAGCAAGTTTTCGACGTGGGCCTATCGAATTTGTATCAACGAAGCCCTCATGCTTCGTCGCAGCAAGATTCGTCGCCGCGAAGACACCATCGAAGATTTTATGCCACGCTTCACGCCCGACGGGCATCAGATGCATTCGGACAAGCTGCGAGATTGGAGCCAGGACGCCAACGCCCTGACCCTGGTTGAGCAACAACAAGTCCGAGAAAAAATCCGCGAAGGTCTCACCCGGCTCTCGGACGATCAGCGCGCGGTTTTCATCATGAGGGACCTCGAAGGCATGGACACGGACGAAGTGGCACGGGCGCTAGGTATCAGTCGAGGACTGGTGCGTCAGCGTCTCCACCGGGCCCGACTCGGCCTCAGGGGTGTACTCGAACAGTTCGTGACACCTAGGAGCTAGCCTATGGGTCTCCTCCTGACCTGCGAGCGCGTCACCGCGCTCCTGACCGACTATCACGAGGGCGTGTTGTCTTGGTCCTTGGCCTGGCGTGTCCGTGGGCATCTGGCAGCCTGTGGGTCATGCCGCGAGCTGGATGAGGAGCTGCTGGGCCTGGGCGGTGTGGTTCAGCGCGAATTGGGGCCGGCCATCTCCGAAGGGACCTCACCCGCCGCGGAGGCCCTGAGGGCGGTCCTGGCGCGCCTGGGAAGGGAGGAGGGACGCCCCGTCCCAGCCGAAGGCCCCATCCCCGCCCCCCTGGTTCCCCTTCTGAAGGGCGGTACCGACGAACCCCTGCGCCTTCAGGCCATGGCGCACCAGTATTTTCACAGCGTGCTTCCCCGGGAAGGACATCCCCTTCTGCCCCAGGAGGTGGTGGCGGAGATGCCGCCCGCCCGCGAGTGGATCTGGCGAAACCAGGGTGCGGCTCGGGTGGCCGAGATCCTTCGGGATGAGGCCCGCGGCAGCCGGTTGTCCCTGGTTTACGCCCCCCGAGGGACCTGCATTCCCATCCATCGTCACCATGGTACGGAAAGCATGCTGCTCCTTGATGGGGACATGGTGGATGAACGGGGAGCTCACGCGACCGGGGACTGGCTCTTCTATGAAGAGGGCTCCCTTCACGCCCCCCGCATGGGGGAGGATGGCTGCTGGTGCCTCGTGCGGGAGGAAGGTGTCCCGCATTTCGAGGGACCCTTGGGATGGCTTCGGAACCTCCTGGCGGCTTAGCGCGGGGTTGCCCCCGATTCCTGCGGCACCGTCTGGCACTACACTGGGGCACCTATTCAATGGAGGGTGCCCCATGCGCGTACCGCTGCTTCTGCCCTGCCTGTTATTGATCTTGCTGGGCTGTCGTTCCGCAACGCCCGTCTACCTCAACCCTCCGGGTCCAGCCACGAGGCCCTTCTCCGAGGCCGTGCGCCATGGGAAGGTGCTCTACCTGAGCGGGCAGTTGGGAACGGATTCCACCACCGGTCAACTGCCCCCCGGAGGCATTGGCCCGGAGACTCGCCAGACCCTGCTGAACATGAAAGCGGCCCTGGAGCGCCATGGCTCAGGCCTGGACCGGGTTTTGAAGGTGACGGTCATGCTCGCGGACATGAAGGAATGGGCGGCCATGAACGAGGTCTACCTGACCTTTTTCCCCAAGCATCGACCCGCCCGTAGCGCCTTCGGGGTGAGCGGCCTGGCCCGAGGTGCCCGGGTGGAGATCGAGTGCATCGCGGCAGTGGACTAGAGATCTCCCAGGTCCCTTCCTGGAGGTACCACGGCCCGGTCCAGGATGAGGCTGGTGACGAGGGCCCCGGGGGTCACATCGAAGGAGGGGTTCCAGGCACCCGTTGAGCTGGGGGCCCAGGCCAGGGCGCCATAGCCTCGAATTTCCTGGGGATCCCGCAACTCGATGGGAATGGCCGCGCCATCGGGGCAGGCCAGGTCCACCGTGGTCCAGGGGGCCACGGGATGGAAGGGGACGCCGTGGAACCGGGCCTGGACCGCCAGGCCGTAGGTCCCCACCTTGTTGGCAAAATCGCCATTCCTGGCGATGCGGTCGGCCCCCACCAGCACCCGCTGGACCTTCCCATCCCGGAGGGCCAGGGCCGCCATGCTGTCGGTGATGAGGGTGTGGGGAATGCCCAGGCGCCCCAGTTCCCAGGCCGTGAGGCGACCACCCTGGAGCAGGGGTCGGGTCTCGTCCACGAAAACATGGTGGATGCGGCCCGCTTCGAACCCCCGATGGATCACCCCCACGGCGGTGCCGATCCCTACCGTCGCAAGGGCTCCGGCATTGCAGTGGGTCAGCACCGATTCCCCGGTGCCCCGCACCGTCAGACCCTGGGTGGCCATGGCCTCGCACAGGGCCTTGTCCTCCTCGAAGAATTTGTGGGCATCACTGCAGAATTCCTTCATGGAACCTCCTGCGTCCAGGACCCCTCGCAGGCGATCCACGGCACACATGAGGTTCACCGCCGTGGGGCGGGCGGCCCGCAGATCCTCCAGCGCCCCCCGCAGGGCCCCACCCGAAGCACCCCGCTCCGCAAAGGTGGCGGCGCACAGGGCTGCGGCAACCCCAATGAGGGGGGCTCCCCGCACCGCCAGGCGCCGGATGAGCTGGATCATTTCCATGGGTTCGGACCCGTCCAGCCAGACTTCTTCGAAGGGCAGGCGGGTCTGGTCCAGGATCCAGAGGGTGTGTCCGTCGTGGCGCAGGGCCAAGCTGTCGCAGGGGCGCATGGTGATCCTTGTCGGACGTGGTGGGCGGGCTTTGCTCGCCCACCACGTGGGGGTTAAAGGGGGACATAGCGAGCGAAGCGAGCAAGCGGTCCCCCCTTTCTTAGCAATACCAGGTCAATGCGGAAGGGCGATGAACGTCCCCCGCTCCCGCTAGAATACGGCCATCCCCCCTTACCGGGTCC
>CAZPUI010000621.1:0-3538 GCA_964589695.1 uncultured Solibacteraceae bacterium
CAGCCGCCCCAGAGCGCGCAGGCAAAAGGCAGCTTCGTTCAACAGCCAGGCCTGGGCGGCCTCCAGGAGGTTGGTGCACAGCCGCTTCCAGGGTTCCTCGAAGAAACAGGCCACAGCCCCCAGATCAGACCCGAAAGCCCCGAGTTGGTGGACGCTGTAGCTGCCGCCCGACCCCGGGCCCTTCAGGATGCGGTCGTGGTAGACCTCGTCACAGGCCTCCTGATGCATCCCCGCCAAACACCCGTGGGCCACGGCCTGGTACAGGGGCTGGAGCTGGGCCAGGGTGGGGCGTTCGCCTTCCTGGGTGGTGGCGCAGAGGTGCTCGTACAGGCGCCGGTGGGCGGTCTGGTAGACATCGGGAGCCTCCTCCCGAAGGCGGGCGGCGAAGTATTCCCGCACCAGGGGGTGGGCGTCTAGGCCCCCGGTGTCTGCGGGGAGCCGCACCAGGCCACTGGCTTCGAGTTCGGACAGGGTCAGGTTCCAGTCCTCCTCCGAAAGGCCACAGAGGGGTTCGGTGAGGCCTGGGATGGGGGGCTGGGCCCGCAGGGCCTGCAGGCAGGGGGCACTGGCCTCCCGATCGAAGAGACCCATCAGGCGGAGGGCCGCGAGTTGGCGGGCGCCATGGGACCCACCCCCTTCCAGCCAGGTCTCGTAGGCGGCCAGGGTGGTGAAGGCGTGGCCGTACCGGGCTTCCTTCGGGTTGGTACGGTAGGCCTCATCCGCCTTGCGAAAGTCCACCTCCTGCCAGCGCCGGATGTCCCTGAGAGCCCGGTGGAGGTAGCCTCCCAGGAGGCGCAGGGTCAAAGCGTGGCCCCGCAGGGTCTTGCAGATCTCCACCCGCTCCGGGAGGGTGCTCCGCACCTGGTGCATGCCCTTGGGGGATTTGGGCTCCAACAGGCGCTGCAGCAGATTGGCCCCAGCTTGGTCCGACAGGCATTCCAGTTCCCATTCCGGGGCGGTGGTGGCCTGGTAGGGGGCCAGGTCCGTCACGGTCTCCCGGGTGGTGACCACGCACAGGCCGGGGTTGGTCTGGGCCAGGCCCTTGAGGAGGGCCGCCATGGCGTCGTCCCGCAGTCGCCCCTCGGTGGGGCCCGGGGGATACTGTAGGGGCTCCAGCCCATCCAGCACCAGCAGGGTGCGCTGCCGTCGAAGGCACTTCAGGAGGGCGTCCACCTTGTCCCGGGCAGAGGCGGCGCTGTTGGCCAAGGCCTCCTCCCCAAAGAAGGTCAGGGCCCCGGCGATGAAGGGCTCGGAGGTGGCCGTGGTCTGGTCCCGGGTGCCCTGGCTGTAGAAGGACCAGTCAAAGTACGAGGCTCCTTGGAACTCCGATTGGGCCAGGCGCGCCACCCAGGCGGCCACCAGGGAGGTCTTGCCCTCCCCCCCGATGCCACGAATGACCAGCACGTGCTGCTGGGGATCCGCCCAGGCCTCGTCCAGCCGCCGGAGCTCCTGCTCTCGGCCCACCAGGTGCTCCGCCGCGTGGGGGAGGCGGGAGGGGGCGACGCGGGGGGCGGTATTCCGTGTCAGGGATTCCATTGCCCCCTGGAGTCTGCAGATCTCCGCCGCGCACTCCCGAAGTCCTTCCTGGATGCTGAATTTGACGGAAGCGTCCGCGGCCTTGGCGAGCTCCAGCTCCAGAAATTCGCGCCGACGATGCAGGATTTCCAGGGCTTGGGCAGATGTCATTGGGGCTCCTGGAGTCGGCGAATGTGCGCTTTGGCCTCGAGCATGTGCTCCTGGATCGTGAACTTCATACCGGGGTCGGTAGCCTTTGCCAGCTCCACCTCCAGGAATTCGAGCCTTCTCTTCCAGACGTCCAGGGCCAAGCTGGATTCCCCTTGTTTGGGGGGTGGTGCGGGTGGGTTCACGGGGGAAGGCATCGGCGTTGCCGCCGGTGAAACCACGGGTGGCGGCATGGGTTCAGGCATGGGTTCCGCGGAGGCGGTCCCGCCTATCCATGGAAGGTTTCTCAGGGGCCACCGACCTTCATGGTCCGTTTTCCGGGCGATTACCCGGGGGACCCAACCGCCGCCTTCACCGTCGTACCGGCGGAGCCACACCACCCCCTCGGCGCGGTCGAGGTCCAGGCAGGTCAGGTTGTAGCCGTTTTCGTGGTCCGAAGCTTCGTAGGCCGCGGCCCCTGCGATGCGCACATGGCCATCGGCCTTGGCATCCACCCACCCCTGGTGCTCGTGCCCGTGCAGGAAGAACTGGAAGTCCCGCTCCAGGGCCGTGCGCAGCCGCGGGTCCTCATATTCCACCAGCCACCCCGGGGGGTGGTGGGCCAGCCCAATGTGCACATCGCAGCTCCCCAGCTGACGCCGCAGCTCGCCCAATTGCCAGTCGCCCGCCATCCATAGGCGCCCCTTCTCCTGGTCCCGGCCGCAGGACCAGGCCGAGTTGAGGCAAGTGATTCCAAGGTCCAGCCCGTGGACATTTCGCCGATGGGCACTGATCAGCCGCTTGGGGTCCTGGAGCAGGTGCGCATACCCGCCCTTGTCCAAGGCGGCTCGGAACGTTTCCAGGCGCTCCAGGTAGCGCGCCCACTGTTTGCCTGCCGTTCGGATCATGTCCGTGATGGGTCGAACCGCGGTCTGGGTGTCCAGCCACTGGGTCTGGTCCGGGGTGACCTGGGTGCGATCCACCTCGTGATTGCCGGGCACGAGGAACACGTTCTCCTTGGGGATGGGAACGGGGAAGGCCAATCGGAGTTCCTCGAGCAGGGCGAGGAGATCCTCCAGTTGGCTGGCCAGGGCCTCTCCTGGACCCGATCCCACCTGGCCCCAGGCCCCATCCCCCGTGAAGAAGAGGAACTGCGGGTCCACCCCAGCTGCGTGTGCGACCTTCAGCATGTCCTCTTTCAAGGGGCCAAGCACCCTGTGGGCATCCCAGCCCGTCTTGGCAGGGCAGAGGTGGAGGTCCGAAAGGTGGAACCACGCGATACGCCGCGCAGGGGGTGGGGGCTGGATGTGGAGCATGGAATCCACCGTGGGGGAGAAGCGGTTTGAAGGGGGGAGGGGGGCGTGGGTCGCTGAACCCGCGAACCTGCCCGCAGGCGCATCTGCTTGCAGTTCGAGAAGGCCGTGTGGAGTGGTTGTGGCGGTTGTTTCGAATTGTCGAAGGGCCTCCTCCGCATCCTCCAGCTCCCCCAGCCTGCGCCCATAGCCATGCTGCTCGATGAGCCGCCGGGCCTCCGCCAGGTCCTGTTGGGGGGAGGTCCAGGGATAGGTCACCTCCCCCCGGAAGAAGAGACGGGCCCGGTGGAGGTGGATATCCGCCTGGAGGAGGGGCATGGGCCCCCGCTCCGCGATCTCCCAGGCCTCGTCCAGATCCGTCTGGGCGTCTAGCCAAGCCCCCAGGGTGGCCCGCAGCCAGGCGCGGGTGAGGAGGGCGAGGGGAATGTATTGCTGCTGGCCCGCGCGGTGGAGGCCGTCCACGGCGGGCTGAAGGGAGGCGGGGTCGGGGGCGATGCCTTGGAGGATCGCGCCATAGAGGGCGGCCCGGCCCAGGGTGAGGTGGTTCAGGGCGATGTCGAGAA
>CAZPUI010000622.1:0-3534 GCA_964589695.1 uncultured Solibacteraceae bacterium
ACGCATCGCCGACCAGGCCACCAACATCGCCGAGGAAGTGCTCTTCATCCTGGAAGGCAAGAGCGCGAAGCATCCTTACCTGCGGAGCACATGAGCGGTGATTCATGAACGTGCCGGAGGGGGGATGGAGGCGGGGAGATCCGGCGGGGCACGTTCATGAAGGGGGAGAGCACCCTGCCTTTCGGGCGCTGATTCACCTTTGTGGACCGCCGGGGCGGGCTGCGGGAGGATCTCGGGCCCCGCAAGGGTGGCACCCCCACCAAAGCCCTGCGGGAGGCATTCATCGAATGGACCTGACAGACTGGCTCTTTCCCATAGGAACAACCGGCCATGCAGATCCTTCCGATCAACGCCCCTGCCGCGGCCCAGCCTTCCGGTGGGTATGTCCAGGCCCTGGAGGTTCGGGATGTCCGCCGCCTCCTGGTGATCAGTGGCCAAATCCCCGAAACGCTGGAGGGTCACGTGCCTTCGGACTTCGGGGACCAGGCCAGACTCGTGTGGGCCAATATTCTGGCGCAACTCGAAGCCGCGAACATGACGGTGGCCAACCTCGTCAAGGTCACGACCTTCCTCGCTTCACGCGACCACCGGTCCCTGAACGGTGCTATCCGCCGCGAGATTCTCGGCAGCCATACCCCCGCCCTCACCATCATCATCACGGGGATCTACGACGAAAGCTGGCTGTTGGAAATCGAGGCCATGGCAGCGGAATAGGTCGTGGTCGGACGGGTTCAGAAGGCTTATCTGACCGAAGCCGTTCACCTTTCGCACAGAAAAGTTCGCTGATTGTGGAGGTGCACAGAAATGAATGAGAAGATGTTTTTTCTTATTATAACTGCCATTTTTTGTCTCGCACCCTATAAAAACGGCACAACACTGCTTTCTTTAGAAATCACCATTAAGAATGGCATCATCACAGGTTATGTGCGCAATTCAACCAATCATGCGGTTAGAATAAACGCACGCCATCATTTTGGCCACTGGGAACGCACCTCGCTATTCTATCATCATGGAGCTTGGCAAAAAGCGAACTTAAAAAGCATCAATCGTCCTCACTTTGGGCACCTCCCAGATCCAATCGAGATCGAATTGAGTCCAGGCAAAGTGCTGGGACCTCCAGTGCCGGAGTTACCGTCACTGGGTTCAAGGAAAACCAATCAAATTCATCACACTTTTCAGCTATCTTTAGCGGATTACATCCTTCCTTCTGACCTCAAGTCCGGGTCAAAATTCCGCGTTGAAACCTGTGGACTTATTTCAAATGAAATTGAATTAAAAGAATAAAATCTCACAATCAATCCAGATAGACATCCAACAAATTACCTGAATCAGTGAGCTATTTGGGCGAAAAGCGCTCTATGTCTAAGTATTTCAGCACTAACGATGTACAGCTCCTGTCGACCGACTTCACGGCGGCTGTGAGGTGGGTGGGTATGAAGCGGATTGGGATGGTGGCGTCGGAGAGGTTGGAGCTCACGGGGATGGGTGGGTTGGTGCTGGTGGGGTCACTGCTGAAGCGCTTCAAGGCTTCCAGGCGGCCTTCAACCGGCGGATTGCCAAGGGTCCGGGCGGGATTCCTTTTGGCGATGTGCTGATTCCGGGGTTGGCGATGCTCTGCACGGGCAAGTCGGATTTCGAGGCTGTGCGCGCGCTCCAGGGCACGTCCTGGGCAAAGGAGGCATTGCAGGTGAGCCGCCTCGCCTCGCCGGAGACGCTGCGCCAGAACCTGGATCAGCTGAGCGATGGGTTCCTGCCGATCTGCCGGGAGACCATCGCGGGGCTGGATCCGAGTGGCGGCGGAAGCTGAGGCCGGGCAACCAGAGCCAGAGGGGCTCTTTTCCCACACCCGCTTCGAGATGCGGGATCTTCAGGCATTCTGCCGGCGGCCCTGGAGTTCCCTCACCACCAGGTAGCCCAGGGGACCGAAGGAGCCTGCCACCAGGGTGAGGACGACAAAGGGCCAGGCCATGAGGCCCCGCTTCTGGGCATCGGAAACCATCCAGAAACAGGCCAGGACGCAGGCGATGACGAGGTCCGCGAGGACCTGGCCGGCACCCCAGCTCTGGAAGTGGGGCCGCACGATGCCCATGTAGCCCGCGTCCAGAAGGGCGAGGGTGGTGAGGGCACCGAAGAGGGCGAGCACGACGAAAAGGGCGAGCAGGCGCAGGGACATGGTTTCTCCTTGGTTAAGGTCCGGCTCCAGGGTGCTGGGGCTGAGGTCATGGCCTCAATGACCTCAGAGGTCATGGCGCGGTGCATCTCGGACTGGGAACATGCAAGGGTTCCGGAGTGAACCGTGGCCACGCATCAGACCCAAGCTCACCTGACGCCCCGCGCGACCTTCCCGCACCTTCTGCGGGGATGGCGCCAGAGAAGGAGCCTCTCCCAGCTGGAGCTTGCCCTGGAGGCGGGCATCTCCCAGCGGCATCTGAGCTGCCTGGAGTCCGGCAAGGCCCAGCCCAGTCGGGCCATGATCCTCCAGCTCAGCCGGGCCCTGGATGTGCCTCTCCGGGAGCGCAACGACTGGCTGCTGGCGTCCGGTTTCGCACCGGTTTTCCGGGCCCGGACCCTGGACGATCCCGCCATGGCATCCGTTTTGGCGGCTGTGGAGCTGATGCTGCGAACCCACGAGCCCAATCCTGCCTTGGCCCTGGATCGCGCCTGGAACATTCTGCGCGCCAATGACCCCTTTGAACGCCTGGTGGCGGCCTTCGGGCCGGGCCTGTGGGAGCGGGTGGGGGGGCGCAATTCGCTCCGCCTGATGTTCCACCCCGAGGGGATTCGCCCCTGGGTGGTGAACTGGTGGGAAATCGCACCCCTCCTCTGGCATCGGGCGCGACGGGAGGCAGAGACCCTCGGAGGCACCGACATGAAAGCGCTGCTGGCTGAGCTCGCGCTCCACCAGGATCCTGAAACCCTGGCCGCCCCCCGGGAGGCGCCGCTCCTGCCCGTGCTCCCAGTGGTGCTGGAGAAGGGGGGCCTGCGGATCTCCCTCTTCGCCGTCATCGCCACCTTTGGCACCGCCCAGGACGTAACGACCGACGAACTGTGGGTCGAGCTCATGTTCCCTGCAGATGACGCCACAGAGGCCATCCTCCGCGGGTTGGCGGGGCGCTGATCCTCCGGACTTGGTGTGGTCCTCCCGGATCCAGCCGAGGAGCTCGTCCTCGACCTACCCATGGTTGGAGCGCTTCACCTTGAAGGGGCACATGCCCCTTGGGGGGAGGGGCGAGGAGGCGTTTTTTCCCTCAAGACCCTTCAGGTTCAGGCTCACGTCGATGAAGGATCGCCGATGCTTTCGTGGCCCTTTCAGGGCGGGTCCTCCAGCAGGCCGATGCCCATGACCCCTAGGTGCCCTCCAGGCTCCCCCGGCAGACCTCCAGGGCCCCCTGCACCTGGGCCCGGAGTTGCTGGAGATGCGCATCCAGGGCCTCAGGGGTCATCGTGGCGGCTTCCTTCTCCAGGGTCCGGGCGCTGTTCGCCAGGGCCTGGAAGCCCAGGGTGGCGGCATTGGATTTCAGATCATGGGCTTCC
>CAZPUI010000623.1:0-3521 GCA_964589695.1 uncultured Solibacteraceae bacterium
CCCCGTTGCCTGATGGATCAAGGACTTCTTGCGGATTGGGAGTTTCACTTTAGCATATTTCGACTCCGCGATAAATCGAAAGTCAGAGTAATAGTTGTCAGACCAAGTGAAGACATTTAACCTCCCGCGCGGTCTCACATCGTGCGTTGGCCTGCGTCGCCGATGCGACAAGGTGGGGGCATACAGATTCGAAAAGATCGTTGGGGCAGTAGCTCACAGAGACAAAGCACAGGTCGATCGATTGGTTAAGCGATTTGGTGTATGGACTCGGGGTATGAAAGAAAATAAACCGAGTGGAACCCAGAACTATCAATTTGAATTTGAGAATTTAATTTCAATTTGCCAGAATTCAATACGCAATCCGCCACTATCAACAAAATAATATCTGAAAATTTTTGTTTATACAATGGTAGCTTGCGTTGTTTAGAATTGATTGCCTTTTGTATGTCGGAAGAAATTATTTGACGTACCATTCCGACACGGTCATGAATGTATGTCCAGCGAGAATAGTTTGGTGGAAGTGGTGGTGCTGGAGTCATTGATACCCTAATATTTTCAAATCTGGTGGTCTTATGAGAGCCGAGGTCAGTAGGTGCATCATTGACCATTTTGTCGATTAATCGATCTATTTGTATGTTATTTGGTAAACCCATAAACTGTGCTGAAACTGGAACTCCACCTCTCGCATAGTATTCATTAGCCAATTTACCTATTAGCATAGAGTGCTTCGATTCATCTTTTTTCATTGGCGAACCGCCCATTGGGGCAGAGTTTTCGAAAATTTGAGTAACTTCAAGTCCAAATATTTGAGACCCCGCATGTATTTCAAAATCAGGTGGTTCTGATATGTCAAATATTCGCCAGCATCCGCCTAGAAGCCTTGCAGCAGTCTCTGCGAAAATTCGCTCTTGAACTTTGCTAACCATGTTGAGGTGACACCAAAAAGCTAAAGACACAACCGGCGCGGTGGTCTGTGATGTCGGGAGGCTGCTGGGATCCGGTCAGTGACACCCGCATCCGAGTCGATGGTAGGTTTAGGCCAACTGGGGTTCATGGATCGGCGAATCCTGCGGGGTCAATGGGTTGTGAAAGAGGTATGGGGTGGGCAAGCTTGGAGGGCTTTGTCTTGGGGAACTGAATCGATCATACCCGGAGGATGCTGGAGTTCGAACGGTGGTCGGAGGATTTCTGTTGGAGTTGACTGGGCGATGCTTTGGCCCCGGAGGCACGGGGTTGGGTGTTGTTCAGGTCGGTGCAAGCGTTGGAGAGGATCACGTTGCCGCTGCGAGTTCGGGTCATCAATAAGGACGGTCGGGGACGCACCGAGCATGAAATGTGAACTTCGGGCAAGGCTGCCTTTCGAGGCTTCGGGTACGGCGGTCTAACCCGGCCGTGGTGGGCCCACGTAGGCACCCCATTGCGCCCCCGCGCCCAGGAGACAGCATGCTTTCAGTCCGTGATCTCGTGAAGGTCTATCCCGGCCCCGTGGCCGCACTGCAGGGTGTGAGCCTGGACGTGCCCCCGGGCATGTTCGGCCTGCTTGGACCCAATGGTGCAGGCAAATCCACCTTCATGAAGATCCTCGCGGGCATCCTGGAACCCACCTCGGGCACCGCCACCCTCGATGGGGTGGATATCCTCTCCCGCCCCGAACGGGTGTGGGAAAGGCTGGGCTACCTGCCCCAGGAGTTCGGCTTCTATCCCCATCTCACCGGCGCCCAGATGTTGGAGTACCTCCTGAAGCTGAAGGGCGTGTCGGCGCCGGGGAGCATGAAGACCCTGGTGGCCGACCTTCTGGAACGGGTGAACCTCAGTTTTGCGGCCCACCGCAAGGTCAAGGGCTACTCCGGCGGCATGCGCCAGCGCCTTGGCATCGCCCAGGCCCTGGCGGGGAATCCCCGCCTGATCATCGTGGACGAACCCACGGCGGGCCTGGACCCGGAAGAGCGCCAGCGCTTCTACCGGCTCCTCGCCGAGATGGCCCAGGACCGCATCGTGCTGCTGTCCACCCACATCGTGGAGGACGTGGGGGTGCTCTGTCCGCGCTTCGCCGTGATCCGCAAGGGCAGGCTTGTGGCTGAGACATCCCCCCACGAGGCTCGCCGCGCCATGGACGGCGCCATCTTCGAAGGACGCATCGCCAGCGGCGCCCTGGATCCCTTGAAGCAGGCGCACTGTGTCACCCAGGCCATCCTGGTGGAAGGCCAGGACCGCGTGCGCATCTATGAGCCCGGGGGCCGGGTGCCGGATGGTTTCGAACCCTCCGCACCCACCCTCGAGGACGCCTACATGGTGCTCATGAAACTGGGCCAGGAGGCCCTGGACCGCGCCCGAATCGCAGACCTGGCGGGTGCCCGATGAGCCTGGTGCGGATCTGGACCGTCTTCAAGCAGGACCTGAAATACCACTGGAAACGCCCCCTGCTCTGGTTCCTGGTGGCCATCATCGCCTTCATGGCCTGGAGCTTCTCCTCCGGAATGGCGCGGATCTCCGCCGGTGACAGCGATGTGGGCGGGGTGAAGGCCTTCCTGAACAGTGAGTTCGCCATCGCCCAGCAGATGGTGGTCCTGGTGGCCATGTTCTACGCCTTCTTCATCGCGGTGGCCGCGGGGCTCGTGGTGATCACGGACGAGGAACTCAAGGTCGGCGAGGTGCTCCAGGCCACGCCCCTCACCGTGGGCGAGTACATCTGGGGCAAGTTCATCGCTGTCATGACGACCTTCTTCCTGGTCCTGGCGCTGAACGTCCTTCTGTCCACCTTCTTCTTCCACGCCATTCCCAGCGCCAAGTATGCGGAGATGCGGGGCCCGTGGCTCCTGCGGGCCTACCTCCGCCCGGCCTTCTTCCTGGCAATGCCCTACCTGCTCTTCCTGGGCGGCCTCTCCTTCGCCATCGGCGAGCGCACCCGCAAGGCCATCCTGGTCTTCGCCCTGCCCATCGCCCTCTTCCTGCTGTCCATCTTCTTCCTGTGGGACTGGTCCCCGGCCTGGCTGTCCTTGACCTGGAACCGCATCCTCATGTGGATCGATCCCTCGGGGTTCCGATGGTTCATCGAGACCTGGATCAAGGTGGACCGGGGCGCGGCCTTCTACAACACGGCCAGCATCGGGTTCGATGGGCCCTTCCTCGTCAGCCGCCTGGCTTTCGCGGCCATCGGCCTGGGCGCGGTGGTGTATAGCCACCGGCGCTTCCTCCGGGAGTTCCGGGGTGTGCACGCCAAGCCCCAGGAAGTGACGTCCGCCCTCGCCCAGAACGGGGATGAGCCTGGAACGACCCAGGCCGAGGCACGCTCGATCATCCACGAGGTCATGCGCCAGGTGGGCATCCCGATGCGAGGTCGAGCATGAGCGAGCCTGCGAAGCGAACCAATGTGATGACGATGGACATCCGTCGAGCTTGCGAGAGGGGTGGCAGTCGTGAATGCGGCGGTCGGCGGGGTGAACATCGCCCTCGGGCTGGGATACCCGGTCCTCGCAGCGCTCGTGGCCTTTGAGCTGCAGCGCCAGTCGCGGGTGCCGGGC
>CAZPUI010000624.1:0-3513 GCA_964589695.1 uncultured Solibacteraceae bacterium
AGTTACCCCTTTCGGAAATCATCCTTGCAGTCCGGGCAGATGCCATGGGTGAAATCCGCTTCCGAGTGGGTGCTGATGTAGGTCTCCAGGTGGATCCAGGATCCCTGGTCATCGCGGATCTTCTTGCAGTAGGCACAGATGGGCAACAGCCCCGAGAGGATCTTTACTTCCGCAAGGGCGGATTCCAATTGCAGACGCAGGTTCCGCTCCCGGTCATGGGCCATCTTGAGGGCCAGGTGGGTGGCCACCCGGGCCCGCAGTTCCTCGGGGCGGAAGGGCTTGCTCACGTAGTCCTGTCCCCCGGCCTGGAAGCCCCGGAGGAGGGCTTCCACATCCGAAAGGGCTGTGAGGAAGAGCACGGGGATATGCCGGGTACGGGGGTTGGCTTTCAAGCGGACGCATACATCGAAACCGTTCAGCACGGGCATCATCACGTCCAGAAGGATGAGGTCAGGGGGATGCTCCAGGGCCAGATCCAGGGCTTCCTGGCCTTGGGTTGCCACCCGAATTTCGTAGTCCGCGCTGAGGAGCTTGTAGACAAGCTCCACGTTGCTCTGAATATCTTCGGCGATGAGGATGCTGGGGCGAGGTTCGGACATGGGCATCCTCTAGCGGGAGTGGCCAAGGTTGCGGTTGAGGTCGGCAAGCGCCTCGGTGGCGCCCCGGAAATCCAACCGGTCCAAGGCCGTCTTGATGCGCACCAGGTCAGGCTCCGGACCGAGGAGACCCAGGAGTTCGGACACATCCTGGCGGCTGGAGAGGCTTCGGCGGCCCAGGCCTGCGGCGAGGGATTGCAGCAGGTCCCTCGCCCGGGAGGGATCCGAGGGCTGCCTGGGGGGCTGGGCATCCGGGGGGGGCGAGGCGGGCAGGGCCGCAAGGAAGGCGGTCAAGGCCCTCAGAAGTCGCTGGACCTCCGCATCCCAGGGGAGTCCCGCCTGGATGCGTGACTGTACGTCCTTGGCCTGGGCCTGAAGGTTCGACCCCTGCAGGGCCATCCCCAAACCCTTGAGGCTGTGGGCCGCGCGATCGGCCCGGGTCGCATCACCCCTTTCCAAGGCTTGGCCCAGGGCGGCCTGGAGGGTGGTGAGATCCTCCCGCACCGCCTCCAGCAGGGGGCCCACAAGGTGGGTGCCACGGGGGACCGCCACGGGATCCACCAAGGTCGCGCCTTGGTGGGTGCGTGTCTGTGTGAGTGCCCGGCCGACCAGGGCCTGCAGTACCCTCTTCGGCAGCGGGGGGACGAGTCGGCGTCGGAGCGGAGGTTTGGCTTTCACGGTTCACAGGCACGGAAGGGCGCTTGAAGGGTTTTATCGGTCTCCCCCGGGACCCGATGAGTTTGGTGGACCTCACGTTAGGATGTAGCCTTTGCCGCGGGAGCCCGCCCATGCTGCAACGGATCTGTGTCGCCCTGCTGGCCTTCCTTCCCTTGATGGCCCTGGACCGCCCCACCCTGAGGCCCACCCGCACGGACCAGCCGCCGGTGGTGGATGGACGTCTGGACGAGGCCCTCTGGAAGCGGGCCGCTTCGGTGACGGACTTCGAGACCTTCATTCCCGAGTTCGGGAAGAAGCAACCCGAGAAGACCGTGGCCTATATGGCCTACGACGCCGAGAACCTCTACTTCGCCTTCCGCTGCTTCGATGACCAGCCCGGGCGCATCAAGGCCGCCGTGGCCCGGCGGGACGATGTGGCCAATGATGATTTCGTCTGCATCAACCTGGACACCTTCAACGACCACCAGTCCCTGTATGCCTTCTATGTCAATCCCCTGGGGGTGCAGGGGGACAGTCGCTTCTCCAGCGGGAAGGAGGATTTCAGCGTGGACCTGGTGTGGTACAGCGCCGGTCGGATCGACGACCAGGGCTACACGGTGGAGATGCGGATTCCCCTGAAGAGCATCCGATATGCCCATGGGGACAAGGTCTCCATGTCGGTGTTCTTCGAGCGGACCATCAACCGGCGCCAGGAGCACGCCTCCTATCCGGCCCTGGACCCCAAGGCCGGCTACGCCTTCCTCACCCAGATGGTGCCCATGGAATACGAGGGCCTGGCGCGCTACACCCTGCTGGAATTGCTGCCTGCCTTCACCCTCAGCCAGAAGTCGGTCCGGAACCAGGGCGGTATGACCCGGACGCCGGACCAGCGGGAGTGGAGCCTCACGGGCAAGTACGGCCTCACCCCCAGCCTCATCCTGGATGGCACGGTGAATCCCGATTTCAGCCAGGTGGAAGCGGATGCGGGACAGGTGGACGCCAACCTGCGCTACAACCTCTTCTACCCCGAGAAGCGCCCCTTCTTCCTGGAAGGCAGCGAAGTGTTCAACCTGGGGGCCGCCCAGAACAGCCCCCTCCAGTCCGTGGTGCACACCCGTACCATCGTGGAACCCAAGTCGGGCCTCAAACTCTCGGGCAAGCTGGGGCCGCAGGATGTCATCGCTGCGATCCATGCCCGGGATACGGCTCCCGAGCCCTTGGCCGGTGAGGTCCAGGATGCTGATCCGACCTTCACCCTCCTGCGCTACCGGCGCAGCATGGCCCAGGATGGCTACCTGGGGCTGTTCTACACGGGGCGCGAGCAGGGTGGCCACGCCAACCGGGTGCTGGGGCCCGATGGCCAGATCCGACTCACCAAGGAGGGGCTCCTGAGCTTCCATGCCTTCGGATCCGACACCCGGGAAGCCGGGGGTGAGCCCAGTGTCCGGGGACGGGCCCTGGGGCTGGAATACCTCTACGACACGAGCAAACTCAATATCCAGGCCTCCCTCCATGAGGTCTCAAAGGACTTCCAGGCCGAGGCGGGGTACCTGACCCGTACGGGATTCGCCTCGGCCAGCCTGAACCTCATGCCCCGGATCTATCCCAAGGGGGGGTGGTGGCGCCGTTTGGACCCCGTCCTGATCCTTTCCACGCTGCGGGACCGGGACAGCGGACTCAACGAGGAGGGGGCCACCCTGGGGGTAACGGCCGTGATGCACTCCAACACGACCCTCTCGGCCTTCGTGGATCAGGAAAGTGAAGTCTTCCTGGGGCAGCGCTTCCGCACGGACGGCCAGCGCTTCAACATCCGAAGCCAGCTCTCCAAGCAACTCTCCCTGCGCCTGGCCTGGCGACACGGGAAGTCCATCCGCTATGTGGCCGCGCCCTTCCAGGGCTTCGGCACCACGGCCACTTTCACGGCGGTCTACCAGCCGGCGGAGACCCTGAACCTGCAGGTGGCCTTCTCCTATGCGGACTTTTTCCGGGAAAGCACCCGCGAGAAGGTCTATGACTACAAGATCACCCGCGTCCGGATGACCTACCAGCCCAGCCGCTGGTTCTATTTCCGGGGCATTGCGGAATACAACGCCTACAGGCGTCAGTTGCTGACAGACCTCCTGGCTTCGTACACCTACATCCCCGGCACCGTGATCCACTTGGGTTACGGATCGCTCCACAAGAAGCAGGTGTGGGAGGAAGGCATGTACCGGGACGCCGACCGCTTCCTGGAAATGCAGCGAGGGCTGTTCTTCAAGGC
>CAZPUI010000625.1:0-3510 GCA_964589695.1 uncultured Solibacteraceae bacterium
CACTCTGGTAGCGGGCCTCGGGGTCCCGGGCCAGGCAGCGGTGGACGATGGCCGCCAAATCTACGGGCAGGTCCGGGGCGTGGTGACGGAGGGGCAGGGGGTCCTGCTCCCGGACATGGAGGACCATCTCCTGGAGGCTGGCGCCAGGATGGGCCAAGTGGCCCGAAAGGAATTCGTAGGCGGTGGCCCCCAGGGAATAGAGGTCCGAACGTACATCAAGGCTGGAACGGCGGCCCTGGGCCTGCTCGGGGCTCATGTAGGCCGCCGTGCCCACCACCACCCCGGCCACGGTCTTTTCCTCGCTGCCGGCGGACATGGCCAGCCCGAAGTCCGTGACGTAGGGCAGGAAGCGGCCTTCCTCTTCCTCCACCAGGATGTTGGAGGGCTTGATGTCCCGGTGCAGCAGGCCCCGCAGGTGGGCTGCCTGGAGGGCCTCCGCCACCTGCTTGAGGAGGATCACCTTCTGGCGCAGGCTGCAGACCTTGGCCACCTCCAGCAGGGTCCGCCCCTGGAGCAGGGGCATGGTGAAGAAGGCCCGACCCCCCACACGACCGACCTCCAGCAGCTTGATGATGTGGGGATGGTCCACCCTGGCCAGGGCCTGGGCCTCGGACAGGAAGCGCACCTGGGTGTCGGCGTCCGAGGCATGGGCGATCTTCAGGGCCACCACCCGTTCCAGGGTGGGATCGAAGACCCTGTACACCATGCCCATGCCCCCCCTGCCCAGGGGGGAGATCTGGGAAAAACGGGTGCCTTCCGGGAAGGGTGCCACCTCGCCCAGGAAGGTCCGACCTGCCTCGGGCAGGGTGTTGTCCAGGTCCAGGAGTGCTGGGAGCCCATCGCCTGTGGCAACGGCACCTTCGGGGGCGGGTTCGATGGGGGAGGGCATGGCCGGGAACCTCAGGGGAGCGCCCTACATTTTGCCAAAAAAATGGACCTTTCGGAGCCGACTGGATGACGATCGTAGGTATTCGTCTGCCAAATCGCAAATCCTGGTCCCCGGGGCCCGGCGGCTTTCAAGCCACCCCCGGGTTTGCCCGATGACCCAGGCACATGTCGCTGCGCACCCTCGTGCTTTGCCTGGTCCTGGGTCTGGCCCTGCGGGGTCAGGGCAGCCTGCCGTACCAGCTGCTCAATGGGGCCAAGGAACTGGGTCCCATGCAGATCTTCGCCTTGGGCCAGGACGCCCAGGGCCTTCTGTGGGTGGGAACGGAGCAGGGGCTCTACCGGGGGGAGGGTGCACGCTTCGATAGGCTGGCCCTGGGCACTTCGGCCCTGCGGGTGATGAACCTCCTGCCCGAAGGGACCGACACCCTCTGGGTTGCCACCTCCGCCGGCCTCTTCCGTGGACATCTGGGTCGGATGGAGGAGGTCCCTGGGGTACCCCGGAGCACCACGTACGAGGTGCTCCGGGATTGGGAGGGAAGGCTCTGGGTCAACACCCTCCAGGGGCCGATGTACCAGGAGGCCTCCGGGGCGTGGGTGTCCCACGGGGCCTGGCCCAAGGGGCAGCTCGTGTTGACCATGACCCTGGATGCGGCTCGGGGCGAGCTGGTGGCGGCCACATTCCAGGGTCTGAAGGTGCTGGCCCGGGGCCAAGGGAACTGGAAGGACCAGCCCCTGCCCCCAGGGGGACGGCCCGGGGAGCAGGTCCTGGGGGCCCGGATGGATGGCCTGGGCTGGTTCTGGGTCCGCAGCACGCAGCGCCTTTTGCGCCGCAGTCCCGAGGGCACCTGGGAAGCCCTCCTCCGGGGCCAGGAACTGCTGCGCTATTCCGGTCCCGTACTGCCCGTGGATGCCGGGGGTTGGGTCTGGTTCGGGGGGGCCCACAAGGCCTTCCGGGGACGGGGCAAGGTCCTGGACACCCTCTCCGTTCGCGGACTGGACGTGCATTTCGGATGGGGGGATGCCCGGGGTACGCCCTGGCTCGTGACCTCCCAAGGGCTGGCCCGGGTCCTGGGCCAGGAGCGCTGGCGCCTGGAGGACGAGCGGGATGGCCTGGGGGACCGGCAGGTCTGGAGTCTGGAAGTGGATGGAACCCAGCGACTTTGGGCCGCCACCCACCAGGGGCTTTGCGTCAAGACCCATCGGGAGGCTCCCTGGCGGCTTGCCCTCAAGGGCGATTTCACCCGTCTGGCCCGTTCACCCGAGGGGGATCTGGCGGCCTTCGGCCTGCCGGCGAATACCTGGGCCTACATTCCCAAGCGCGGGGAACCCCAGCGGAGGACGCTTCCCCTTCCCGGTCCATCCCGTTTTGCCCGGGGGGCCGCCTTCGACAAGGGGGGGCGCCTGCTGGTGGTGACGGAGAACAGTCACTTCATGGTGGGCGAGCGGGCGGGGAGTGGCTGGACCTGGAGTGCCCGCACCCTGCCGGACCTGGTGTCCTTCATGCAAAGCGGTGATGGCACCCTGCTCCACACGGGTCAGCCCCCCCGGCGGTGGAACGGATCGGACTTCGAACCCCTGCCCGGCAACCTTCCCTCCTTCGGATGTTTCGAGGTCCTGCCGGATGGCACCTGGATCCTGGGGGAACGCACCCGGAATGAGGTCCTGTGGGTGCGACCCGGGGGAGAGGTCGTACGCCGGTTGGCCCTGAAGGCCCTGGACGGGGCGCCCCTGCGCCTCGGTGGCTTCCACCTGCTGGAGGATGGCCAGCTCTTTGTCACCACCCAGGACGGCCTTGCCCTGGTGGGCCAGAAGGACGTTCGCTGGTTCCGGGTGGGGGAAGGTCATCCCTTGGGCGGGGTCCTCGCCCCCACGCCCGTTCGCTTCCAGGGGGAGCTCGTCCTGGGCACACCCTCCGGGGTGGGGTTCCTGCGCCTGGCCGGAAACGCCTCGGCCCTGTCCATGCCCCTCCTCCTGGGGGCCCGGTACGGGGAAACCTCCCTGCCCCCCGGCTCCCTGCGCCTGCCGGGCCGGGAGGGCCTGGAACTGCGGCTGGGGGTGAGCGACCCCGACCATCCCCGGAGCCTGCACCTGCAGACCTTCCTGGAAGGCCTGGATCGAGATTGGACCACCCTGGAGGGGGGCACGCTGCAACTCAAGGCCCTGCCCAAGGGACTCCAGCGTCTGCGGGTTCGGGCCCTGCGCGTGGGGGAATCCCCTGGCCCCGAGCTGCGCCTCACCCTGGAGGTGCCCCCGGCCTGGCATGAACGCTGGAGCGTGCGGCTCTTCGGGCTGGGGCTCCTCACCATGCTCCTGTGGTCCCTTCATCGGCTGCGGATGGCGCGGCTCCACCACCTCAACCTGCGGCTCCGCCAGGAGGTCAAGCGTCAGACCCATCTGCTGGAGGAGGCCAAGGATGCGGCGGAACGGGCCAGCTCCTTCAAGAGCGTCTTCATCGCCAACACCAGCCACGAGCTGCGCACCCCCCTCAACGCCATCCTCGGGTTCTCCCGCATGCTCTCCACGGGGGAGGTGAAGGAGGCGGAGCGGCGGCACTTCCTGCGCATTATCTGGAGCGCCTCCGAGAGCCTGCCCCAGCTGGTGAACGACCTTCCGGATTTGAGC
>CAZPUI010000626.1:0-3504 GCA_964589695.1 uncultured Solibacteraceae bacterium
TGGCGGAAGGTCTCCCGAATCTGCTGGAGGTGTGCCCGCCCCGCGGCCCTCTGGGCCTCGGTGAGCTGGGGCAGCACCTCCAGATAGCCCGCCCGCACTTCCTTGAGCAGGGTCCATCCCGCCTCGCTCACCCCCACCTGCAAATCCCGAAGCTGTTCCGGCGTGGTGGCGGGATCCAGCCCCGCCTCCAGGGCTGCCGAATGGGCCGAATGGAAGGTGAGGGCCGCAGCTCGGAAAAAGGGGGCACGGGCCTGGAGGGTCCTGCCCAGGGCAGCCTGCTGGTCCTGGCTGAGTCCCAGGTGTCGGGCCACCATGCCCTGCATGAACCCGGGTCCTTGATGGACCACCAGAGGTCCCCCGACACCGGCGGTGAGGAGGATGGGAAGGAAGATTTTGGGCAGCATGGAAGCCTCCATCGGAATGGGTTCGCCTCGAACCAGGACAAGCGTGGTGCCCCGAACTGTTCCAAGTGGAAGGCCGCAGTCAGTTGCCGCCCCCCTTGGACGAATTGCGGGATTCCCAGGATGAATTGCGGCCGCAGAGCCATGACAACCCTGCCTGCTCGGTCATCCCACTGCCAGGAGGGACCTGCTGCCAGGCGCCCCCCCGTGCCCGAGGCTGTGCCATGCCGAATCCGCCCTCAGAACTCCACACCACCGTTGTGCTCAACCGCCGTCTTCGTCCCGGCCAGGAAGACGCCTTCCGGGCCTGGATCCAGGGCTTCGATGCCGCCATGGCCGCCTTTCCGGGCTTTGTGAGCGGCCAGGTGGTGCCGCCCGTGCAGGGGGCCCAGGAGGACTGGGTCTTCCTCTACGCCTTCGACACCCCCCTGAACCTGCGCACCTGGCTGGAATCCGACACCCGTAGGGAGTGGCTGGCCAAAGCCGAAAACATGGTGGCCTCCCAGGGGCCCCTCCAGCTGGTGAGCGGCCTGGAGCAGCTCTTCGGGCTCCTCTCCCCCAGCGTGGCCCCCCCACCGCCGGTATGGAAGGTGGCCACCTCCGTCCTGGTGGGCCTCTACCCCGTCACCCTCCTGAACATGTACTACCTGACCCCCCTGCTCAAACCCCTGCCCCTGCCCCTCCGGGCCCTGGTGAGCACGGGGATCATGGTGATCCTCATGACCTGGGTGGTGATGCCCGCGGTGACGAGACTACTGAAACCGTGGCTGTATCCCACGTTGAAATCCCATGGCGCGAGATCAAAGTAGCCCCTGGTCCCTCAGCTCCCCCTTCACATAGGCATAGAGGATCGGGGCAAACACCAGGCCCGGAGTACCGAAGGCCACTTCCATGAAGATCATGGCGAGGAGCACCTCCCAAGCCTGGGCCTGGATGCGGTCGCCCACGATGCGCGCATTGAGGAAGTATTCGAGCTTGTGCACCACCACCAGGAAGACCAGGCTGGCCACGGCCACCCCCGGGCCGGCGCCGAGGCTGATGAGCACGATGGCCGTGTTGGAGAGGAGGTTGCCCACCACGGGCAGAAGGCCCGCCAGGAAGGTCACCACGAGCAGGGTGAGGCGCAGGGGCAGCTTCACCCCGAACAGGGGAAGGAGCGCGAAGAGGAACAGCCCCGTGAACAGGGTGTTCAGGGCACTGATCCGGATCTGGGCAAACACCACGGCCTCGAAGGAGGCCAACAGGCGCTGGAGCCGCTCCGCCAGGGCCTTCGCCAAGGGGCCCGGCGTCCGAGGGGATGCATGGTGGAAGGCCGCCAGCAGTCCCACCATGAGCCCCATGGCCAGGTGGGCCAGGGTTCGCCCGGCCTGGCCCCCTGCGGACCGCAACCAGGCCGCATGGTCCGTTAGATACTGGCTGAGAATGACCCGCAGGCTATCCGCGTCCCCCAGCTCCGCAGGGATCCAGCGACCGCCAAGCCAGGCGCGGGTGCTCTCCAGCATCTGGGCCATGCGGGCCAGGAGCTCGGGAAGGGCCGTGGCCCGGGCCTTCCAGGCCAGCATGATGGCCGCCGCCAGGGCACCCACCAGCAGCAGTCCCGCGGTCCCAAGCACCACCAGGGCTCCGAGTCGTGCGTGGCGGCGCTGCACCAAGCGCCAGGTGCGCAACCGGCGGTCCAAGCGGTGCAGCAGACTGAACACCAGCATCCCCGCCAGCAGGCCCGGCACCAGGTGGAAGCCGAGCACAAAGAGCAGTCCCAGCCCCATCAGAATCCAGGCGGGACGATACACGAAAGCCTGGCCATCGGTGTCCATGGATCCTCCTGAGCGCCATTCTGGACTGGAGACCGTCCCTTGGGGACGGGTTTCCGCTAGGGTATGTCCATGGTCTTTCTACACGTTCCGCAGGTGGTCTTGGTATTCCTGGCGGCTTCGGGCCTCGCAGCCCAGGTGCCCCTGGACAAGATCCCGGCGGACTACCTCGGCGCCGTGCGAAGTGTGGTGGACAATCCCGACTTCACCTTCTCCACGGACACGACCCCCATGAAGGTGCGCACCGCCATCATGGACAAGCTCTTCGATCACCCGCGCCTGGCGGCGGCCATGTGGCGGTACTGCCAGTTCGTGCCCACCCTCTACGCCACGGAACACCCCAACGGCGACCTCACCATTGACGATGGCCGGGGTCTGCGGGGCACGCTCACCACGGTCTTCAAGGGCCCGGGCCTGCGCATCTTCTACATCGAAGGCCGCGTGGAGAAGGGGCGCATGGGCAACCCCTTCGCCGTGGGGGCCAAGATGGTGGTCACCTACCGGTACGGGGATACCCCCAAGGGCTTCGTGAGCCATCTCCAGACCTGGACCACCCTGGACTCCGCCCTGCTCTCCTTCGTCAGCCGTCCCTTCCGCAGCTACATCCGCCGACGCCAGCAGGAATTCATCGCCTACATCAACTTCAACATCGCCCAGGGGGGGGCCTTCGCCCAGCTCCATCCCCAGGACTTCAGAAAACCGATTCAGCTCGAGGGCGACCCCATCGCCATCCGCCAGTTCGAATCGGTCTTCGGCAAGCCCAGCCGGAAGGAACAGGCCCTGGGCGGGCCGCGTTAGGCCCGTGCTAACCTGGGCCCCACCCCATGTCCTTCACAGACCTTGCCCCCCAATTGGACCCCCAGGGTCCGGAGTCGCTGGACCTCCAGGTGGCACGCCTGGTGGCCGGGGCCCTCGCCCAGGGCCGCCTGAAACGGGGTGAAGGGCCGCCGGGCACCCGGCCACCGGCGGGGCCATTGGGGGTGGCCCCCTCCCTGATCACGGGCGGCCTCCCGGGGCGGGAGCAGCCGGGCTGGGTCACCATCAAGCCCGGCAGTGGCACCTTCGTGGCGGACCAACTGCCCGAGGTGAGGCGGGCCAACTGGCAACCCCGGAGCGAGGCCTTTCCCCCGCCGCCCCAGCGGGCGGGCTTCGATGTCCCCAGCCAGCTCGTCCCCATCACCCCCCCCACCCCCGCCCCCCTCGACCTGACGGAGGACGGCCCGGATGCACCGTTGTTCCCCCCGGAAGCCCTCCTTGTGGCCCATCGCCGAGCCCAAGCCACCCATGGGCCC
>CAZPUI010000627.1:0-3498 GCA_964589695.1 uncultured Solibacteraceae bacterium
CCCTGCGCATGGGCGACACCCCCGCCACGGGCCGGCTGATCCGCGAACCCCTGGACCTGGGGGCCATGATGGACGCCGCCCTGGCCAAACTGGGGCCCAAACCCACCTCCGCGGATCCCTGGATCCGCAAGGGCCGCGGGCTTTCCCTCTTCATGCACGGCGCAGGTTTTACGGGTTCGGGTGAGGCTTACCTGGCCTCGGTGGCGGGATTGGAGGGTACCGCCGAAGGCCGGGTACGCATCCTGGCGGCCTCCACGGAGCTGGGTCAGGGCAAGGACACCGTGTTCTGCCAGATCGTTGCGGACACCCTGCGCCTGCCCATGGACGCCGTGGAGATCGCCCGTCCCGATACGGCCCTGGTCCCCAACAGCGGTCCCACCGTGGCCAGCCGCTCCACCATGGTCGTGGGCAAGCTCCTGCAAGAAGCGGCCCTGGGTTTCCGCCAGCACCTGGTTCAGGGGGGGCTGCTGGAGGTGCCCTACACCGCCGAGACCTTTGCCGAAGCCGTGCAAAAGGCCGTCCTCTACCAGGGGGAGGTGCGCACCTACAGCCAGTTCTCACTGCCCGCCCACATCCGCTGGGACGACAAGACCTACCGCGGGGATGCCTACCCCACGTTCAGTTGGTCCTGCCACGCCGTGGACCTCACCCTGGATTTGGTGACCTTCGAGGTCAAGGTGGACCGCTTCGTGGCGGTGCAGGACGTCGGCAGGGTCATCAACCCCGTGCTGGCCAGCGGTCAGGTGGAGGGGGGGGTGGCCCAGGGCCTGGGGTTCGCCCTTCTCGAGAAGGTGGACATGCGCCAGGGACGCATGGCCAACGCACGGTTCACCGACTACATCATCCCCACCAGCCTGGACCTCCCGCGGGTGGAGGTCCTCTGGGTGGACAACCCCCACCCCCAAGGCCCCGGCGGAGCCAAGGGACTGGGGGAATTGCCCATGAATGGTCCGGCTCCCGCCGTGGCCAACGCCCTGGCCCAAGCGCACCCGGAGCTGGCGCTCACCCAGGTGCCCTTCACCCCCGAACGCCTGCTGGAGGAACACGAGGGAGGCCACCATGTCTGAGACCATCACCATCTCCCTCACGGTCAACGGCACGCCCTGCACCGTGGAGACCCCCCCCCTGCGGCGGCTCCTGGACGTGCTTCGGGAGGACCTGGGACTCACGGGCACCAAGGAAGGCTGTGGCGAAGGCGAGTGCGGCGCCTGTGCCGTGATCTTCAATGGGCACCTGGCAAATGCCTGTCTCATTCCCATGGTCCAGGCCCGGGAGGCCGAGGTGCTGACCATTGAAGGTCTGGGCAGTGAGGAGGCTCCCCATCCCCTCCAGGTGGCCTTCCACGAAAGGAACGGCACCCAGTGCGGGTTCTGCACGCCCGGCATGATCCTGGCGGGCGTGGACCTTTTGCGTCGCTGCCCCCGCCCTTCGGAGCAGGACGTTCGGGAAGGGTTGGCGGGGAACCTCTGCCGCTGCACAGGCTACGTCAAGGTGGTGGACGCGGTCCTGGATGGGAGGCCCTCATGACTTCTCCCCGGGTATGCTCTCCATCCTCTCTGTCCGAGGCCTTGGCCCTCCTGGCCCACCATGGATCCGACCTGCGCCCCTTGGCCGGGGGCACGGACCTCATGGTGGTACTCCAGACCGGACGAACCAACTCCAAGGCCCTGCTTGACCTCAGTGGCCTTCCCGAGCTCAAAGGCATCCAGGTCCACCAGGATGTCATCAGCCTGGGGGCCACCACCACGTACCGCGAGGTGGAGGAGCACCCCGAGCTGCACCACCACTTCCCCAACCTGGTGAAGAGCGCTCGGGCCACGGGGGCCCGGGCCATCCAGAACCGGGGCACCCTGGGGGGCAACATCGCCAATGCCAGCCCAGCGGCCGACACGCCCCCGGCCCTGCTGGCCTACGGTGCCGAACTCGAGCTGGTCTCCAGCAGGGGTTCCCGCAGGATTGCCTACGACGCCTTCCACCTGGACTACAAGCGCATGGACCTCGCTCCGGACGAACTGGTGGCCTGGATTCACCTGCCCCTGACCCAGGGGAAGGCCCTGCACTACTACCGGAAGGTGGGCACCCGCATGGCCCAGGCTATCTCCAAGACCTGCCTGGCCGCCTGGGTCCAGGTGAAGGATGGCCGTATCGCCGAGGTGCGCCTTGGACTCGGCGCCGTCGCCCCCGTCCCCCTGCGGGCCAAGGCCACGGAGGACCTTCTCAGGGGCGCCAGGCTGGGGGCCCTCCCCATCCAGGCCGCTCGGGAGACGCTGCAGGGAGAGATCCGGCCCATCGATGACCTGAGGTCCACCGCCCACTACCGCCGCACGGTGTCCGCCAACCTTCTGGAGGAGATGCTGCGCCACCTGCCAGGGGAGTGATGGAGGGACACTCGCCCCTTCGCTCAGCGCCCGTGCATCGCCAGGACTTCCCGAACCTCCCCTTCGACCCGCGGATAGTGGTGCACGAAGGCCTTGAGGTCCGACGTGGCCCGATCAGGGTCTATGCGCATGAGGGCCTGCATGGCTGCCCGTCGGACCCGGGTGTCCGCATGCAACGCCGTGGACAGCAGGGGATGGAAGGCCTCCTTGTCCCGCAGTTCGCCGAGGATCAGGGCCAGGTTCCGGGTGAGGTACCAAGGGCCCTGATCAAGGGTGGCCCGTACCGCAGGCAGGCTGGTGGCACCGAGGCTCCGGAGCAGTTCCAGCATGCGGATGCGCCGAGCACGCACCACTTCTTCGCCGAGAACTTCGATGAGGGGGAAGATGGAAGCGGGCCCCAGCGCCTGGAAGTAGGGCATGCCCACGGACTCCAGGGCGCTCCTGGAGCTTTGCACCAGGAAGCCCACCATGGGTTCAACGGCACTCCGCCGGGACACCACCTGGGCCAAATCCAGTCCCCTGCCCTTCAAGCCCTGCATGGCCGCTTCCAAACTGGCCCAATCCCCCCGAATGCCCAACCCCGCCAGGATGCGTGCAATGACTTCCTGGATCTGTGTTCGAAGTTCGGCTCCCGTCTCCAGGTGCAACGCCATGCCCAACCGCTCCAGCACATGGGGAAGCACCCCTGGGGGAGGCATGGGCTGTTCGAGGTCCCCCAGGAGGTTGCCCAGTCCCCGGAACCCCGTCAGGCAGCCTTCCCGCAGGGCGGGATCGTAGGAGGCCAGCATCTCCAAGAGCCTCTCCAACCCCTGGTAGAAGACCTCGGGTTTGCTGGAGCCCAAGGTTTCCAGGAAAAAGGTATGGAAGATGCCCGTCCCTTGGTCCATCCAGGGTTCTTCCACGAACCTTTCGGGGCGAATGTCTGCGTTGGGTCGCCAAGCCTCCTGGACCAGGAGCGGAGGTGGGGGTGGTTCCGGAGTGGGTTGGCTCGGTCGCGGAGGGGGTGGGGGTGGAAGTTCCTGACTGGGCACGGGTGGATGAAAGGCCGCTGGGATATTGAGGGGGGAATCTCCAGGGAGCCGAATGTGGGTGTAGCCGTTGTGAGGGAGGGCGGCAATCA
>CAZPUI010000628.1:0-3496 GCA_964589695.1 uncultured Solibacteraceae bacterium
AGGTGGCCCAAGGACCTGCATGGTCGCGGTCCTGGGGGCGCTTCTGTTCCAGGGCATCCTTCGGAATCCCATAACGGTAGGGGCCAAGGAGCGAAAGCCCATCCCCTGGGGGGCTCCCGGTGGCACTGCCCGCAAGGGTCGCCCATGCGGCCTGAAGCCGGGGGAGGTCCACGGGGTGGGCCACGAGGGACGAGGTCAGGGACCGGGCCACGGTACCCTGTCCCGGCTGAAGGAGCACGCTGGACTGGGCATTCTGCACGGCCACGGAGCCCTCCCCGAGCCGCACCTCCGTGGTGCCGTCCCGGGCCACGAGCACTTCGAAGCGGGTGCCTCGGCAGCTGGTGATGGCCGTGGGGCTCACCACCGTGAAACGCTCCCGCTGCTTCGTGACCTCCAGCACCACGGAACCCCGCACCAGCGTGAGTCGATCCGTGGCGTTCCAGAGGATCTGGGCGTCCTCCTGCAGCCACAGCGTGGTGCGGTCGCCGGTCCAGGTCAGTTGGGAGCGGGTTCCCGGCGCGGTGCGCAGCTCGCAGGGGGGCCTGAGGGTGGTGGTGCCCACCACCTTGCCCCACTTCCCTGAGGCGGGGTCCAGGACCCTCACCGTGCCTTTGTGGACCTGGAGCGTGCCCCCACCCACATCCCCCATGCCCGGGAAGGGAGGCGGATCCCCCGGGGACGCGGAGGGCTGGGCCAGGGCCCTGGCGGCCTCGCGGCAGGCTTGGTCCTGGGCACTGGACCAGGGCGGGGAACCTCCTGTGGGCGGCGTGATCACCTCGCCACAGCGGTCGAAGGTCCGGGCATAGGCCTTGGGCTTCACATCCCGGTGACCCGTTCCGGGATCAGCGGGCATGGGCAGGCGGGTCGGATGCTGGCGGTAGCCCGCCACAGGGGCCGCCCCGCTCACGGCCTGGTTCGTGGCCAGGTGGTAGACCAGTTCCGTGCGGGCCCCTTCATCCGGGAAGCGCCAGAGGGGACCCCGGAGCTGCCCATGGCTGAAATACGCCACAACGCAAGGCTTCCCGTTCCGGTACCAGCTCCGGTAGCGACCGTGCCGAGCCCCCTGGGCGTCCAGGGTGACCTCATAGCGCAGGCGCCGAACGGGGGTTTGCAGGTTCTTGTCATCCTCCCGGTACCAGCTCCGCTCTCCGAGGGCTCGACCACTGCGGACATACAGGGCGAAGACGCACTCCGCGGCGAGCCCTGCCTCCAGGGAATGCCCTGTGGAAGCCCTGGCAGCCTGCAGTCGCTCTTCGGCATCCTCGGGGAAGGGTGGGATCAAGGCATCCTGGGCCCCCAGGGCCAACACCACCAGGCAGACCCCGGGCAGCCCGCGCTGAACATGCATGTCATCCTCCTTGAGTTGGAGGATGTATCGGTTTTCAGCCTGGACAGGTGAGTCCTGGAGGGGTGGTTGGAATCGGGAAGGATGATGCAGGGCGGGCATCCAGGCCTCGGGACTGCCGCCTCGCCGGGAGGGTCCTGGGCATGTCCAGGGCTTCATGGCAAGGGGGCCCCAGGAGGTGGGGGGCTGTGGGATGGAAGCCTTAAGGTGAAAGAATGGCCTTTCCTAGGAGCGTACGGATGAACCTCCCGCTGGTGGCCCTGGCTGTTGTCATGATCCTGCAAACCCCGCCCACGGGCACCGGAACGCCGGCCGATACGCGCAGGGTCCAACCCATACAGGGTCCGGTTCTATGGCTGGATGGCATGGAAGAAATGAAAGTACGCCTGCGGAAGGTTGGGGAGATTCGGCCGGTGAATCGTTCGCCCCTTTTCAGGAATGCACCCTTCCTTCGCTTGAAGCCCGGAGACGCCTTGGTTCAAGGTCGGATCATCCGCGACCCAGGCAAACCTTGGTCCCCGCCACCGGGCCATGGGCTCGATGCATTTGTCGTGTCCGGCGGACAGCACTACGAAATCGATGTCCAGGCCCATCGGAAGCACGTGGACCTCAACGACGCAATCTGTTCCGTGCGCTTCGACTGGGAACCCTCCCTTGAGCATGCCGTCAAGCTGTGGGACCTCATCACCCCTCCAAGGGTGAGGCTGACCACCCAACAGTACGCAAACCTCGCCAGAGCCATCGCCGCCGCCTTTCCTGCGTGCATGACCGGTTGCCCAAGGACCCTCGAACTCCCACCCCCGCAGTGGGATTCAAAGGGCCAAGGCCATGCCACCCTCGAAAGCCTGGGTTTTGATGATCTTGGAAATTCCATCTATAAAGAGATTTCGCACATCGGACCGGGAGTTTTTCGGGTGTTCAGGGAGAACCTCATCGTGGGCCCCCGCCATGTGAACCAAGACGAATTCATGGGATACCACCCGACGGGAAATGCACCAAACCAAGGATTACCATGGGATGTTCCGCCCGAAATTGCCAAAATCAAGAGAGCGGAATATAAGGTGAGTCAGCGATTTAAACGATTGGTAGCAAGGATATTGAAGCGAGGTTGACGGATGGGTTCCCAGTCCTGATCTGGGTAGTCCTTGGAACATTCGTATGATGGTTGCTGTTGTTTTCATGTTCATCAACATGGATTGTTGTAATTTTCGATATGACAGCCATACGATCTACAGCGTGGACTGCCGCATCACCAGGATGGCTCCCAGGTCCGTCGGTCCCACCACATCGATGGAGCCGGTTTGTTCGCCGATGTTCCTTTCGTGCCCGTGGGTGGCGGTCAGTGCCGTGCAGCGGGCCTGGCCGGGGCGGGCCTCCCCAAAATCGTAGGGGATAAAGATCTCTTCCACCCCAAGGCCTTCCTCTTGCAGAACCGCCTTCAGGGCCCTCATGTCCTCCGGGGTGCAGGGGGTGTAGCCGCACCTGGCACAGCAGCGGAAGACCTCCAGCAGGCACCCCTCCTTGAACCCCAGCTCACGGGGCGTGACCCACACAAGGTTGATCTCCTCATCCCCAACGGTGAGGGTCCGCCACGTGTCGTACATCAAGCCCTCCGGCTCCGCAGGATCGACGGGTGCCGGGGGCTTCCTCCCGCTCAACATCGCACCCATGACCTCCGCCCTGGCGCTGCGTCCCACCCCAAATCGAAGCATGTCGAACCTCCCGGTCAGGGTTCTCCTGGCGATGACCGGACATCCATCGGCAGCCCTGGGGCAGGAGTCGAGGGGGTTTCTACGATTATTCGGTCCAGGGATGCCGACCCGCGGCGCCCAAGCGGTCCAGCCTGAACCATCAACCTAATCCACCCACCCTGCCATCCGTGCCACGGCAGCGTGGAGGCGGGTCCAGGTCAGGCCTGCTTCCTTGCCCCAGCGCATGGCCTCGGTGTTCGTCTGGGCGAGCACGAAGCGGGCCATGGCCGCAGCGCCCTGGCGCAGGACCGGATCCCCCGAAAGATCCCCGGCCCGGGCCAGCAGCCCACTGATGGCGGCCTTTCCCGTGACCCAGAGGGCGGGTTCGGGAGTCAACTCGATGTGGTTGTAGGCCGCCTGGGCCACGACACCGCCTCGACGGGGTCCCGTGCAGTCCACC
>CAZPUI010000629.1:0-3470 GCA_964589695.1 uncultured Solibacteraceae bacterium
CATGGGCCAGCAGGGCCTCGAGGTGGGCAGGGGAGAGCTGGGTCAGGCAGGCCATGGGCACCAGGAGGATTGGCCGCCAGGCACCGTAGGTCAGGGGCGTGGAGGATCTGGTGGTGCCCAGCACCCGGAGGGGCCGACGGATGCCGAAGCGTCGGGCCAAGTGGTGGGCCTGCTGCAGGAGGGCTTCGGGAACGGGCACGCAGCGGACGCGGGTGCGCCGCAGCCAGAGCCAGCCTCCCGCGGTGTGCAGGAGCATGGTGCCGCAGCCCAGGCCCCAGAGGGTCACCAGGAGGGGCATCCAGGGGCGAAGCCCGGCCTGGAGGCGCTCGGTCGACACCCCTGCCTGGGCCGGGGCGAGGGGTCGCGGCAGGGCTGCCGCCACGTCCTGGGAGGAGAGGGCGGCCGGAGCCTCCATGCGGACCAGGGTCCCCCGGATGGGGAACAGGAGGCAGAGGGCCAGGGCGGCCAGGGCCAGTCCGTGGCGGAAAGCGCTGGAGGCCCGCCGGAAGGCCCGGAGCAACAAGGCCAGCACCAGGGCCACGGCTGTGGCCTGCCAGAGCACATGCACCAGGGCCCAGCCCAGGGACTGGATGAAGGTGGGATCGGCGCTCACTTGCCCTCCTCCCGGCCCAGGATCTCCAGGATCCGGGCCTTCTCCTTCGCGCTCACCTTGCGCCCGGCGATGGCCGCCAGCACCAGGTCCGAGGCCGAGCCGGCGAAGAGCCGGTCCACCAGGTCCCCCACCAGGCCCTTCTGTATGGATTCCCGGCTGTGGGTGGCCCGGTACACGTGGGAGCGTGCGGATTCATCCCGGCTCACCAGGCCCTTTTCGAACATGACCTGCAGCATGCGGAGCACCCCGGAGTAGGTGTAGTCCTCCGCCTGCAGCACCCCGTGGACCTCCTTGACCGTGGCCGGTCCCAGGTCCCACAGCGCGCGCAGGAGTTTCAGTTCAACTTCTGTGGGGCGGGGCGGTGTGGTCATGGAACCTCTACACAAGTTTGTCTAGACAATGTTGTGTAGATTCTCGGACCTGTCAAGGCCCCATTTTCGAGTGTCTGGAATCTCGGGTTCGTCACGCGGTGCCACGTGAAATCCCGCACGTCAGGATGTCTGAGGCTATTCGGCGCTTCAGGCCCCCTTGGGCGGACGAGCGTGGGAAGGCCGCGGGCTTGGGGTACCGCAACAGGCCTTGGGGCTTGCAAACACGCGGTCCAAGCCAAAGGCCACCTGGATCACATCCTGGAGCTGGGTCAGCGTGATGAGGGTGGGCACGAGCAGACGGCGCCCAATGGGAGGCTGAATGCCCCGCAGGGTCACCTTGAGATGCAAAACGTCCTTCGGAGTTGCCTTGGCCATGGTCGTTCTTTTTTAGGTCTGACCACGGAGGCTCGCGGAGCCTGTAACCTTAGACCCAGAACAGCGCCACGACACCTGCAAAGGTGACCAGGGTGCCCAGGATGGCGATCCGGGTCACGTTTTCGTGGAGCCAGAGGGCGCTCACGGGCAGGAGGATCACCGGGCTGAGGGCCATGAGGGTGCTGGCGATGCCCATGGGGGCATGGGTGATGGCATAGAGGGAGAGGACCACGCCCAGGACGGGGCCCGAGAAGCCCCCCAGGGTGATGAAGAGGGCGGCCCGACGGTCCTTCAGGTTACGCAGGAAACCGGGGATCTCGCCCCGCAGGCCATACCAGAGGACCAGGGTGACGAATCCGGCCAGGGCCCGGATGAGGTTGGCCTCCACGGGATGGATCCCTCCCTTCATGCCCATGCGGCTGAGGATGACCCCCAGGGCCTGCCCCACCGCACCCCCCAGGGCCAGAAGCAGTCCCGACACCAGGTGGGGATGCTGCGCGTCGTCCGTGTCCGAGTGGTGGCCGGCCACCACCCAGGCCAAGCCCCCCAGGGTCACCAGGATGGCCACAAGGTGCTGCCAGCGCAGCCTTTCGTCGAAGAGGTACCAGGCCATGAGGGTCGTGAAGATGGGCCAGACGTTGCCCACCAGGGAGGCCAGCCGGGGCCCCAGGCGCACGAAGGCTTCGAAGAGCACCGCGTCCCCCACGGCGAACCCGATGAACCCCGAGAGCCCCAGCCAGAGCCAGGCCTGGGAGCCCGCCTGCAGGGGTAGAACCCGACCGAAGAAGACCAGGTTGAGGCCCACCATCCCCAGCACCGCCAGGGCCAGGCGGGTGAAATTCACGGTGGAGCTGCCCACCCTGCGCCCCGCGGAGGCGAAGAGAACGGCGTTGGATGCCCAGCAGACGGACGTCGCCAGGGCGGCGAGTTGACCAGCAAGCAGCATGAGGCGCTCCGATGGATGGACCCGGATCGGGGTGCCATGACCTCAGTTTACGAGGTTCATCGGTCAGGCGAACAATCAGCGCTTCCTGTCCTTCTTCACCGCCTTCGCCTTCTCGGGAAGGTCCCTCCGGGCCCGCTCCTCCTCCGTGCCGCCCACGATTTCCACCTTGCCCTTGCCGCCCAGGGGCGTGAAGTCGTCCGCCATATCCACCACGGTCATCTGGCCATAGGTCTTGTGGGGGCCAATGGCGGGGCCCGCCACCCGCAGCTCGGGGTTGAAGATGGCCTTGCGGTGTCCCCGGTCCGGCACCCCGTCATCGATCACCAGCTGGACCATGGCCAGGCGAGGGGTTTCAGGTCCGTAGCTGATGATCTCGCTGGAGACGGTCCTGATGGTGCCCCGGCGCTCCATGCGCTGGAAGGAGGAGGACCCGTCGGTGCCCTTGTGGCCCGTCTGGCCCGTGGGGCCCTGGTCCTTGACATGGTCCATGGCGGCCTTGGCCAGGGTGTCCGAAATGGTCAGCGGTGGGCAGGGTTCCACGGTCTCCAGGAACTTGATGGCTTCGTCCACGGCCGCCAGCCCCTCCTCAGTGAGCAAGGGGATCCTGGGGGGACTGCCCGGGAGCTCGCCAGGGCGTCGCCAGAGCTTGCCGTCGAATTGGGGGCGCAGTTTTGTCTTGATCCATTCGGCGTACAGCTTGGGGTGCTGGCGAATGCGGTTGATCTCCACCACCACGGCCTGTTCGTCCGCGCTGTAGCTCACCCCTTCAGGTACCGTGATGGCGGTCATGGTCTGGCCAAGCAGCAGCCCCGGGGATATCCACGCCAACCACCCGACTCGGACCATGGTGACCTCCTGAATGGCGCCCAGTGTAGACCCATTCACAGGTTTCGCTTCGCGAACCCTGTGCGTCCAAAAAAAGGGTTCAACAGGGATTAAGGGGAAGCAACGCGGCTTCCGGCCGCAACTGAAAAGTAGGCTAAACACGGAGCGCTGTCGAAAGGTCACTTGCGCAGACGCCACGCTGGACCGCTGTATCCTTCATCAACCTCTTCGAGCTCTGGGTTTCAGCCTTGCGTGGCGCCCGTTTTGGCCGGATTCGCGCCTCGTGCCGGTGTGGACGGACTACTTCCGCCCCTCCGCGGGTCGGGCCGCTGAGTAGTGG
>CAZPUI010000630.1:0-3463 GCA_964589695.1 uncultured Solibacteraceae bacterium
GGCCTTGGCGATTCGCAGCATGAAGGCCTCGGCCAGGGGAATGAGTTCATCCCCACGCTCCCGGAGGGGTGGAATCCGAAGGGGAACCACGGCCAATCGGAAGTAGAGGTCTTCGCGAAAACGACCCGCCCGGATCTCCTCCGCCAAATCCTTGTTGGTGGCAGCCACCACACGCACATCCACGGACACGGAGGTTCCACCCACGGGCTCGATACGACCCTCCTGGAGGGAACGGAGCACCTTGGCTTGGGTCTTCAGCGACATGTCCGCCACTTCATCCAGGAAGAGGGTGCCTCCATCGGCCTCCCGGAACTTGCCCCGGTTGTCCCGGATGGCCCCGGTAAAGGCCCCCTTGGTGTGCCCGAAGAGTTCCGACTCGATCAGTTCCTCGGGGATGGCTGCGCAGTTGACGTCCACGAAGGGCCCGCCCTTCCGCTGGCTCTGGGCGTGGATCATGCGGGCGATCTCCTCCTTCCCGCTTCCGTTCTCGCCCTCCAGCAGGACCCTTCCTTCCGTGGGAGCCACCAGGGCTACATCCGCCAGGAGGCGCCGCATGGCCGTGCCTTCCGCCAGGAAGAACCGATCCCGCTCCGCCGCGCTCAGGAGCCGGGCATTCTCGGCCTCCAACCGCTTCTGGTGCAGGGCGTTGCCCACCACCAGGAGCAGGCGATCCAGGTCGACGGGCTTCTCGATGAAATCGAAAGCCCCCAGCTTCGTCGCCTGCAGGGCCGTATCGATGGTGCCGTGCCCCGAGATCATGACCACGGGCAGTTCGGGCCAGTTGGCCTTGATCTGGCGCAGGGTTTCCAGTCCATCGATGCCGGGCATCCAAATGTCCAGCAGCACAAGGTCGATGCCATCACCTTCCGACTCGCGGAGAAGGTCCAAGGCGCGCTCTCCGGTTTCGGCCTTGAGGATGGCGTAGTTTTCCTCCCCCAGGGATTCGCCGAGGGATCGGCGAATGCCGGGCTCGTCGTCCACGATCAGGATCGTCAGCATGGGGCGCATGCCTTGAGCCTACCTCAATACGCAGGGGCGGTCCTGGGGCTTTCCTGCCTGTTCCTGGATGGCGACACCACCCCCCTTGGTCATGATCCCTGGCCCAGGGCTGCCCCGCTTCGTCTGACCTCGGGTGGGCGCCCACCCATGACCGGGGGCGTTCCAAAGGCATGCCACAATGGCCCCTGGAGCGCACCATGTTCGTGGATTCCCACTGCCATCCCCTTGGCAACCATGGGGGAACGCACAGCCCCGATACCCTGGTGGCTCGGGCCTTGGAGGCCGGCGTCCTGGGTGTGGTGGCGGTGGGCACCCACCTGGAGGACAGCCGCGAGGTCCTGGCCCTGGCCCATCGCATGCAGGGTGTCCGCGCCTGCGTCGGGGTCCACCCCCACGATGCCCGGACCTGGCAGCGCGACACGGGCACCCAACTGGCAGCATTGGCCACGGATAGCCACGTGCTCTTCGTGGGGGAGACGGGGCTCGACTGGCACTACGACCTCAGTCCCCGGGAGGTGCAGGAAGCGGTGTTCCGCCAGCAGATCCAACTGGCCCTGCGGATCGGGAAACCCCTCATGATCCACACCCGGTCCGCACCCGAGGCCACCCTATCCATCCTTCAGGAGGAAGGGGCAGGCTCCGTGGGTGGGGTCTTCCACTGCTTCTCCGAAGACCTGCCCTTCGCCCGCCGCGCCCTTGACCTGGGTTTTCACCTGAGCTTTTCCGGCCTGGTGACCTTCAAGAAAGCCGAGGCCATCCAGGAGGTGGCTAAGTGGGCCCCCCTGGATCGCATCCTGGTGGAAACGGATGCCCCCTTCCTGGCCCCCGTGCCTCACCGCGGCCGGACCAATGAACCGGCCTACGTGCTCCTGGTGGGTGAAGCCGTGGCCCGACTGCGTCGCATCCCCGCCGAAGCCCTGGCGGAGGCCACCTGCGGGAACCTGGAGGCCCTGTGCGGCTGGCGCCCCTGATCCTCACCCTCCTGGTGGCGGGTCCGCCCGCCCTTGCCCAGGTCCCCATCCAGCTTCCCTGGCGCATCACCGGTGGGGGAGCCCCTCCTTCACCCCCGCCGGCCCCTCGCTTCACCACCCCGCTTCAGGTCCTCATCCGGGAGGATGGTTCGGTCCATGTCTACAACAGCAAAGGACTGCGCCTGTGGCGGATGGGTTTGCCAGGGCGGCCCCAGCGGCTTTGGCGGGATGGAGGCCACCCCATCCAGGGCCCCAAGGCTCCCCTGGGCTTCCCCGAACAGACCCTCCTCACCCAGGGAATGGGCGCCTGGCCCCTGACGGCCCCGGACTTCCGCCCCACCCTGGAAGGCCTGCTCTGGGTCCTGGACGATGGGGAGCGATGCCTCACGGTGCTCCACCCGGCCACATGTCAGGCACTCAGTTTCCTGCTGCCGGAGGTGGAAAACCTCCAGATCCAGTTCCACCCAGATCGATTGGAAGTCTGGGGCAGGGACGAGGGGGGTCCCACCCGAGGTCTGCACTGGGCCGTGGCTTGGAAGTCGCTGCTGCCCCATTTCCTCAAACTTGCCCAACCCGCACCCCGTCCACCCAAGGGGACGGCCCTCAATCCCTTTCCCCAGCAGGGACCTTGAGGAGTAGAACATAGGCCTGGCCGGGTCCATTGATCCCCCCCGCCACAGTCCGGCCTTCGATCCCGCCACCGCAGTAGACATCGATGCGGCCTGGCCCCAGGATGGCCCCGCCGGTGTCCTGGTCCAGCCCGAAGCGGGTGGACCAGGCACGCTCGGGTCGCCCCGATGCCCCGAGCACGGGGATCTCGGTGTGCATGAGCATCAAGGCTCCCGGCGGAAGCAGCCGCTTGTCCGTGGCCACAGAGCGTCCTCCCGTGAGGGGTACCCCCAGGGAGCCCCGTGGGGGGGCCCCCTTGGTTTCCGCAAAGAAGACGAAGCGGGGGTTCCGGGGAAGGTACTCGTCCAGGGACTCAGGATTGGTCCGGAAATGGTCATACACCCCGTTCAGGGTCTGGCGTCCCTGGGTCTTGAGATCCTTCTCCAGGGCCTGTCCCACGGAGACGTAGGGGTGGTCGGTGCGCCCCGCAAACCCCAGGGTCAGGGTGGACCCATCCCTCAACCTGAGCCTCGCGGAACCCTGCACATGGATGAGGAAGGCCTCGAACCGATCCTTGAGCCAGACCAGTTCGAGCCCCTTGAGGGGTCCCTTCACACCCTGGAGGCCGTCCCGGCCCTCCAGTTCCAGCCGGGTGGGGTGAGGCCTGGGCCAGCGGTCGAGGTCCTTGGGTTTGCGGTAGAGGGGATAGCGAAAGGTGGACGTCCGCACCCGACTGGCCTCTGCAAAGCCTTCGAAATAGCCTGTGAAGGCGACGGTGCCTTGACCATCCTGGCCCTTCATGCGGTAGGGCACGAATTCCTTCTCAAGGATGGCCATCAGTTCATGGGGGTCTTCTACGGAGGTCACCAGCGCCCGGAACCGTA
>CAZPUI010000631.1:0-3462 GCA_964589695.1 uncultured Solibacteraceae bacterium
GCCTTGCGCACCCGTCGGACCAGGGTGGCGGCACCCTCATCGCCGACGACCATGAGCGCACCAGGCTGGACGCGGGTGAAGATTTCGGCACCGGGATAGACCTGGCGCCCGGCTTCCACGGTGGGATCGAAGTCGCCCACCATGTCCACGCTGAGCATGGCGAGCACCTCTGCCCCTTCCCGCTTAAGGGACTGGGCGTGAATCCGACTGCCCATGCCCGCGCTGCGAAAGAAGGGCGGTTCCTCCAAGGTGAAGGCCACCAGCTCCACGGGCACCTTCGGGGCCTTCCGGCCGAGCTGGCGGGCGGTCTCAAGCAGCACGGCCACCCCGCTCGCATTGTCATCCGCCCCGGGGCTGTCCCGGAAGCTGTCGTAGTGGGCCCCCACCACGATCCGGGGACCCGCCTCGGGGCCAAAGCGGGCCCGAACGTTGCGCACTTCGTGGCCATTCACCTTGTAGACCTGCTCGGACACCCGTCCACCGGCCTTGCGCAGGGCCTCCCCCAGGAAGACCGCGGTGCGGTCCAGGGAGCCGGGATGCTCCAGATTCCGGGGGCCGATGCCCTGGGCCAGGTACTTCACATCGGCCATCAGGACCGAGGGGTCGGGGGCCTGGGACAGCAGGACAAGGGTGACCAGGGGGGCAGCAAGCATTCGAAGGCGCATGGGCATCAGGGTACGACCATCCCGCTACCATGGGTGCACCCATGTCCCTCCTTCACCGTAATGCCCGCGCCACCCTTGCCTATGCCGCCTACGGTGGGCTCTTCGGCCTTTGCTTCCCCGTGGTGGGCACCCTGCTCCAGGCCTATGTCCTCGGACGCCCCTTGGATCCTGTGAGCCTGCTGGAAGTGCAGCGCACCAACCCCTTGCTCTGGATCATCGACACGGCCCCCCTCTTCCTGGGGCTCTTTGCGGCCCTGGGGGGACGTCGGCAGGATCAGGTCCAGTCCATGAACTGGGACCTGGAGCGGGAACTGGAGGAGCGTCGGCGCATCGAGGGAGAACTGGCCACCTACCGGGACCATCTGGAGGAGGTGGTGGCCGAAAGAACCGCCCAGCTGGAAGGCGCCCGGACTCGGGCCGAGGCCGCCAATGTGGCCAAGAGCCAGTTCCTGGCGAACATGAGCCACGAAATCCGAACCCCCATGAACGGGGTCATCGGCATGGCAAGCCTGCTCCGGCGCACCCAGCTCACCGAGGAGCAGAGGGAATACGCCGAGATCATCTGCAGCTCCGGGGAAACCCTCATCACGCTCATCAACGACATTTTGGATTTCTCCAAGATCGAGGCGGGGAACCTGGAACTGGAGGACACGGCCTTCAACCTCCAGCGCCTTGTCACGGATCACCTCGGGCTGCTCCAGGCCCAGGCCGAGGCCAAGGGGCTGCGATTGGAGCTGGCGCCGGACTTCAAGGTCCCCACCTGGGTGCGCGGGGATCCCGCAAGGCTGCGGCAGGTCTTTCTCAACCTGACGGGGAATGCCCTGAAATTCACCGAAAGGGGCTATGTCCGCCTCCACGGAGAGCGTCGGACCACCCTCGAGGGCCTGGAAAGCCTTCGTTTCGTGGTGGAGGACACGGGTCCGGGAATCCCCCTGGACCGCATGGACCGACTCTTCCTCACCTTCTCCCAGGTGGATACCTCCACCACCCGCAAATACGGGGGGACGGGCCTGGGTCTGGCCATTTCGCGCCAACTTGTCCGCCTCATGGGCGGAGACATGGGCGTGGAGAGCGCCGAGGGCGTGGGGTCGCGGTTCTGGTTCACCCTTCCCCTGTGCATACCCATGGAGGAGCCCGAAGGCCTGCCCCTGGAATGCGTGGAACTGGACGGGAAGCGCTTCCTGGTGGTGGCCTCCACGGATGGCCCCAGGCTCCTGGAACGGCTCTGTCGTTGGCAGTGCGAGGTGGTGTTCGAGGCGGATCCCCAGACCGTTCCTGATCGCCTGCTCGAGGCGCTTGACGCCGGAACCCCCTTCCATGCCGTGGTAACGGATTTCACCCTGCCCGATGGCACCCCAGCCAAGGATCTGGGGCACCGGTTGCGTGTGGCCCCCCGCCTGCCCTTCACCCCCCTGGTGATGCTCAGTTCCGCAGGGATCCGGGGTGATAGCTCCGGGCTTCTGGAATCCGGATTCTGTGCCTACCTGACCCTGCCCGTGGACGATGATCTGCTGCGAGACGCCTTCCGGGCCGTGCTCACCCGCCAGGTCCATCCCGAGCGTCAGGACCTGCCCCAGGGCCTCATCACCCGCCATCTCATCCTGGGGTGCCGGGAGCGCCACGGTGGGAGCCCCCCAGGGCAACTTCGCCCCCTGGGTCTTCACGTCCTGGTGGCCGAGGACAATGCCATCAACCGACGTGTGGCGGGACGCCTTCTGGAGAAGCTGGGGTGCACCGTCGCGTTCGCCTCTGATGGCCAGCAGGCCCTGGAGGCCGTCCAGACCGAGACCTTTGACCTTGTCCTGATGGACTGCCAGATGCCCACCCTGGATGGCTTCGAAGCCACCCGCCGGATCCGGGCCCTGGGGGGGGCCTACCACCACCTTCCCATCCTCGCCCTCACCGCGGGTGCCCTGGAGGGGGATCGGGAGGCCTGCCTGGAGGCGGGCATGGACGATTACGTCTCCAAGCCCATCACGGCGGAGGCCTTGGCGCCCCTCCTACAGCGCTGGGGTCGCTGAGGTTGCCTTGACATGCCCCGCCGGCAATATTACTGTGTGGTTGACAAGTTGAGGACCTGATGAAACCTCCCCTCAGTGACGCCATGATCGAGGAAGTCTCTGGTCTCTTCGGAGCGCTGGGGGATTCCTCCCGCCTGCGAATCCTGAGGGCCCTGCTGGATGCACCGGAACCCCTGAGTCAGGGTGCCGTGGCCGAGGCCGCGGGCCTCAGCCAGGCCAATGCCAGCAAGCACCTGGCCTGCCTGGTCAGGGTGGGCCTCGTGGCCCGTTCTCCCGAGGGCAACACCGTCTTCTTCACCCCCATCCTGCCCCTGGTGTCCGAACTGTGCGGGCTTGTCTGTGGCCATGTCACGGACCGGGCCAAGGCGACCTACAAGGCCCTGTCCTGATCGAGCGCTTCCCGCACCAGCTTGCGGAGCTCCCTCAGGTGGTAGGGCTTCTGGATGAACCCCACCAGGCCGGACCCTGAGAACATCTGCACCGTTTCGTGCTCACTGTAGCCACTGGAAAGGATCACCCTCAGGTCGGGAGCATGCTTGCGCAGCTCCTTGAACGCTTCCCGCCCATCCATCCGGGGCATGGTGAGGTCCATGATCACCAAGTCGATGGGACGGGTCTTCTGAAGGTAACAGTCCACGGCCTCCTGGCCATCCCGCGCGGTGAGCACCTCCAGACCGAAGGTTTGAAGGGCGCTCTTGAGGGTGTCCAGGATCGACGGTTCGTCGTCCACCGCCAGTACACATCCCGCCAGGGGAGTGCAATCCTCCTCGGGGGCC
>CAZPUI010000632.1:0-3462 GCA_964589695.1 uncultured Solibacteraceae bacterium
AAGAACTGACTTGTTCAAGTATTCACATCGCCTGCCAAAGGCGACCTTGATGCGTCAGCCTTCCACCGAGGTTTTCAAGCTCCAAGGTTGGGGCCCCATCGCAGCCTGGCGCACCGGGACTTGGTCAGTTCGAAGGCGGCTTCGGCCGTTGATCGGGTACTGGCCCTTCAGGAGGGCATAGGGACCCTGTAAAGTGGAAATTCCATTGTTCAAGGCCCCATGACCCTCGCCCCAGGCTCCCAGCTCGGTCCCTATGCCATCCATACGCAGATCGGCGCGGGGGGGATGGGTGAGGTGTACAAGGCCTGGGATGGTCGGCTCGACCGCTGGGTGGCCATCAAGGTGCTGCCCCGGAGTTTGGCCCAGGACGAGCAGATGCGGGCGCGGTTCGAGCGGGAGGCCAAGGCGGTGGCGGCCCTTTCGCACCCGAACATCCTGGGTATCTTCGATTTCGTGTGGGACGGGGCCATGGCCTTCGCCGTCATGGAACTGCTGGAGGGCCAGACCCTGGGCCAGGTGCTCCGGGAGGGGCCCCTTCCCCCGAAGAAGGCGGTGGAGTGGGCCGTCCAGATTGCCCGGGGGCTGTCCGCCGCCCACCAGAAGGGCATCGTCCACCGGGACCTCAAGCCCGACAATGTCTTCATCACCCAGGACAGTCGCATCAAGCTGCTGGACTTCGGGTTGGCCAAGGTGGTGGGCAGGCCCGGGGCCGAGGACACCCTGGTGGAAGTCCCCTCGGGCTCCGAGTCCCGGACCCTGGCGGGGACCCTTTTGGGCACGGTGGGGTACATGAGCCCGGAACAGGTCCGGGGCGAGGAGCTGGACCACCGTTCGGACATCTTCAGCTTTGGAACGCTCTTCTATGAAATGCTCAGCGGACGCCGCCCCTTTGCCTGCGACACCACGGTGGAGACCCTGTCCGCCATCCTGCGGGACGAACCCGGATCGCTGACGGGATCCCGGGGGCCCCTTCCTCCGGGACTGGAGCGCCTGGTGCTGCGCTGCCTGGAGAAGCGCCCCCAGGATCGATTCCAGTCCATGGAGGACCTGGCCTTTGGCCTGGAGTCTCCCTCCCAGGTGATGTCCACCTTCCACGCCCCTCGCCGCCTGCCCCGGCCCCGGGCCATGGGCTGGATCTGCGCAGGGCTCCTCGTCCTGCTGGCGGGCCTCTGGGGGCTGGGCTGGGTGCAACTGGGGCGCCCCGGGCCACCGCCCACCTTTGTCCGGCTCCTCCATGCCCCGGGCACCGTGGAGAGCGCGTTCTTTGGGCCGGATGGACGTACGGTGTACTTCTCTGCGCGGATGATGGGGGGGCCGCCGGAGGTCTATGTCATCGCCTCCGACAGTCCGGAACCACGGCCCCTGGGGATCCAGGATGCCCTGCTGCTCCATGTGGGTGCGCAGAGGGAACTCACCGTGCTCAAGCACCCCCGCCGCTGGACCCTGGGGCGCTACCGGGGGCTCCTGGCCCAGGTGCCCGGCGGAGGGGGTGCGGAAAAGGTCCTGAAGGACGATGTGGAGGATGCCGCCTGGGATGGCCAGGGCATGGCCACCCTCACCCATGACGATCAGCTGCGGCTCCGGGTGGAGTTCCCGGTGGGCAGGACCGTGATGGAGGACCAGGGCTTCAGCCATGGGGTCAAGCTCCTGCGGCTGTCCCGGGACGGTCAGCATCTGGCCATGGTGGAGGGGCGGGATGGACGCTCGGAGGTGGTGGTGGTGCCCCGGAACGGAGGGCGTCGGGTGCTCTACACCAAGCCCGGCGACGGCACCAGCGACACCCTCTCGGGCATGGCCTGGGGACCCGGGGATCGGATCTGGGTTTCCGAGGTGCAGGGGGACCAGACGGCCCTCTGGTCCATTGGGTTGGGGGGGCAGCGCCGTCTCTTGTGGCGGGGCGAGGGGGTGAAGCAGCTCCTGGATGTGGCACCGGACGGACGCATGCTCCTGGCCCACCATGCCGTGCGGCGCGGGGTGCTGGTGCAGGTGGCGGGCTCCCCCACGGCCCGGGAGCTTTCCCTCCGGACCGGAACCCAGTGCCAGGGCCTCAGTCCCGACGGCGGGACCCTGCTGCTCCTGGAATCCCCGGCACTGGATGGCGGAACGGCCCAGGACCTCACCTTCCTCCGGGGCACGGATGGCAGCCCCGCCCTGCGGCTGGGGCGTGGCAATCCCTATGCCTTCTCACTCGACGGCCGCTGGATCCAGGTGAACTTCTCGGGGCTTCGGCCCGAGGATCTCGACAGTGCCACGGCCCGGGCCTTCCAGAGGGCGGGGCTCGACCTTCGGGCGGTGCTGGATCCCGCGGCGCCCCAGCCCTACCTCTGCTTCGCGCCTGCGGGCATGGGGGAACCTTTCGTGCTGGGCCTTCCCCCCTCCTTCACCGTGGCCAACGTGGCCTTTCTGCTGCCGGAGCCAGGGGATATCGTCTTCCAGGCGGCGGAGCGGGGCCAGGCCATCCGCTACTACCGCATGCCCCGGGCGGGGGGAATCCCTCGACCGCTGACCCCTGAAGGCTTCGGACACAACATCGTGGGCATCAGCCCCCTTTCACCCGATGGGAACCGCCTGGTGGTGACCGCAGACCGTAAACGATGGTTCCTGGTTTCCACGGAGGGGGGCCCCCTGGTGCCCGTCCGGGGCCTGCGGCCGGATGAACGGGTGCTCGGCTGGACTTCCGACAGTCGCGCCCTGCGTGTGCGGCCCGAACTGTCCGAACTGCCCGTGGACATCGAACGCCTGGACCCTGCCACCGGCCATCGCCAGCGGATCCACCGCTTCGTGCCCCCGGACCCAGCAGGGCACCTCCAGACCCGCACCGTGTACATGGATCGGGAGGGTCTTACCTGTGCCTTCACCTACGATCGCAAGCTGAGCGAACTCTTTCTCGTGTCCGGGGTCAGGTGAACTCCGCTTCCCAGGCGGCGTCGTCCACGGAGAGGTCCTCCAGTTCCAGGGCCTCGGGGGGACGGGTCTCGGTATCCCGCTTCACGGCCACATCCATGAGGAGGCGATTCACTCCGATTTCGAAGCTCGGCTCCACCCGGCAGGTCTCCACGAATTCGATGCGGGGCTTTTCCCAGAGCAGGATGGAATGGGCCGCGGGCAGGCCCTGGATGCCTGAGGTCTCGGCGTGCACCATGCGGCCCTTCTGGATGTAGAGGTAGCCTTGGCGGCCGCGAATGCGGGCCTTGAGGGTGCAGGAACGCTCCTCCCAGGCCAGGAGTTGGAGGAGGCTGGCCAGGGGCAGGCCCCGGAGCTCCCCCTCGGCCTCCCGGGTCCCGGCATCCATGATCTCCAGCACGAGGAGGGAGGTCCGCACGGGCTTGCTAAGCACCTTCATGGCCCCCAGGTGCAGGGCCCGCTCCTGGGGTTCTCCTGGGGAGAGCCCGGTGATGACGATGATGGGCATGGAGGGGTAGTGGGCGTTGGTGTGGGCGATGAGCCGGTAGCCGTCCATCA
>CAZPUI010000633.1:0-3460 GCA_964589695.1 uncultured Solibacteraceae bacterium
GTCAGGGTGCCCGAGCGGGACACCACCCCCACATGGCCCTGCTTGTGGATACGGCCCGGCATGATGCCGATCTTGGCCATGCCAGGGCTGATGATGCCTGGGCAGTTGGGACCGATGAGCCGAGAGCCTGGGTATTCGGGCAGCACCCGCTTCACCTTTACCATGTCCAGCACGGGGATGCCCTCGGTGATGGCCACGATGAGCTCGATGCCCGCATCCAGGGCTTCCAGGATGGCATCGGCCGCCGCCACCGGCGGGACGAAGATCATGGTGGCATTGGCCCCCGTGGCTTCCCGGGCCTGCTTCACGGTGTTGAAGACGGGAAATCCCTCGATCTCCGTGCCCCCCTTGCCCGGCGTCACCCCACCCACCACTTGGGTGCCATAGTCACGGCAACCCTTGGCGTGGAAGAGTCCCTCCCGGCCGGTGATGCCCTGCACGATGAGACGGGTGTCGTGGTTGACGAGTACGGACATGGGGACCTCACAGGAAACTGAAAACACAGAGAACACGGAGTCAAAAATTGGAGGACGCAGAGCAGGGTCGCGTCAGGAGGGACGTGCATTGGTAATGCGTTTGATTCCGCCCTTCTTCAATGGATAGGCCCAGAAATTGATCAAGAGTCCTACGGGGCGTTGGGCCAGACGTAGATAGGTAAGCAACTGGGCGGCGTGAACCTCTTGCAGCTGGTCGAGGGCCTTTAGCTCAACGACCACGGTGTCATCCACCAGCATGTCGAGGCGGAAGGCATGGGGAACACGAAGACCGTCATAGGTGATGTCCAGGGAGACTTGGGTGACTACACGATGTCCCCGCTTCCGGAGCTCGTGGACAAGGCAAGCTTCGTAGGCAGATTCAAGCAGGCCTGGGCCAAGGGCATCCTGCACCTTCATTGCGGCCGCTAGGATGGCCTCGGTGAGACCGGCCCATGGACATCTCTCTCTGCGTTCCTCGTTCACCTCTGTGTCCTCTGTGGTTTCAGTTCGCACCCACCGCCGCCACGACCTTCTGGGCGGCGTCCTTGATGCCTTCGGCCACGATGAGGTTGTAGCCGCTCTCGGCAAGGATCCGCTTGCCCTCTTCCACGTTGGTGCCCTCCAGGCGCACCACCACGGGGACCTGGATGCCGATCTCCCGGGCGGCGTTCACGATGCCGTTGGCCACGATGTCGCAGCGCATGATGCCCCCGAAGATGTTCACCATGACGGCCTTCACGGAGGGGTCCTGGAGGATGATGCGGAAGGCATTCTTCACGGCCTCCTCGTTGGCGCCGCCGCCCACATCCAGGAAGTTGGCGGGGCTGCCTCCGTGGTATTTGATGATGTCCATGGTGGCCATGGCCAGGCCGGCGCCGTTCACCATGCAGCCGATGCTGCCATCCAGCTTGATGAAGTTGAGGTTGAAGCGGGAGGCATCCACTTCCTCGGGAGCCTCCTCGTCCAGGTCGCGGTAGGCCAGGACCTCGGGGTGCCGGAAGAGGGCGTTGTCATCGAAGCCCATCTTGGCATCCAGGGCCATGACCTCGCCCTGGCGGGTCACGATGAGGGGATTGATCTCCACCATGCTGCAGTCCAGCTCCACAAAGAGCCGGTAGAGGTTGGGCAGGAAGGCCACGCCGGACTTGAAGGCATCGCCTTCCAGGCCAAGGGCGAAACAGACCTGGCGGGCCTGATGCCCCGACAGCCCCAGGGTGGGGTCGATGGAGAGGGTGAGGATCTTGTCGGGGGTGGTGGCCGCCACTTCCTCGATGTCCATGCCCCCTTCCGTGGAGGCCAGGAGGGCGACCCGGCTGGTGGCCCGGTCCACCAGGAAGCTGAGGTACAGCTCCCGGGCGATGTCCACGGGCTGGCTCACCAGCACGGTCTTCACCTTGCGGCCCTCGGGTCCCGTCTGCTTGGTCACCAGGGTCATGCCCATCATGGCGGACCAGCGCGCCGAAGCTTCCTCGGGGCTGGCGGCGAACTTGACGCCCCCACCCTTGCCCCGGCCACCGGCATGGATCTGGGCCTTCACCACGGCCTTGCCGCCAAAGCGTCGGGCGATGTCCGCGGCTTCCTCCGCCGTATGGGCCACCTGGGCGTCGGGAACCCTGACCTGGAAGCGGCGCAGCAGCTCCATGGCCTGATACTCATGGATATTCATCAATCCTCCGGGATGGGGTTGGGCCAAGTTTACCTGGGGTGTCCGGCGAGGGTAGCCTCGTAATTCGGATTGCGAGGCCCCGAAGTAGGACGCTCCAAAGGGGCCCTGTGTGCCATCCTTCGTCAGGACCCGGACGAGGGGGGACCGCATGCTCACCTTCGGTTCGCGAAGTCCCCCCTCCTGCTCCCCCACGTGGTGTCTCGGCACAGCCAAGACACCACGTCTGGTCAGGTGAATTCCCTGGGCTACAATGGGGACCCTCCCGGAGACATCCATGGCCCAGCTGGACAAACTCCTGCCCCATGTCGCGGCCCGCGGTGCGGTCGCCCTGCGCCTGGAGCCTGGCCAGCAGCCCGCCCTGGAGAGTGCCACCGGTGCCCTGTCCCCCCTGCTGCCCAATCCCATCCCCGGGACCATGATCGAAATGCTGGCCAAGGAAGTCATGTCCATGGAGGCCGACGCGGCCTGGGGGGGCGGCCAGGAGGCCACCTGGACCTATCAAGTCGGGGCTTCCAGTTTCCGGATCCGGCTGCAGCGCCAGACCCAGGGGGCCATGATGCGGGCGGAACTGCTGGCCGCCGAACCCGCCCCCACCCCCGTGGCCCTCGAGCTGGACCGGGAACGTACCCCGCCCCCCCCGGCCCCCCCACCCGCCGCCCCTGCACCTGCGGCACCCGTGGAGGCCGCGCCCCGCCCCATCAGCCTGGCCCATTCGGGCAATGCCACCTCCGGCACCCATCCCCTGGCGGAACGACTCTTCTCCCGGCTCCTGGAACTCAAGGGATCGGACCTCCATGTCACCACCTTTGAAATCCCCTCCGCCCGGGTGCATGGCGAAATGACCGAACTCCAGGAATTTGGCGTGCTGGGGCCCCAGGTCATCTCGGACATGATGGAAGCCATCTGCACCCCCGGGACCTGGGCCCATTTCAGGAACTGCAACGACGCGGACTTTGCCTACCCCTTCGACCGTGGGGGCTGCCGTCTGCGGGTGAACTATTTCATGGACCGCCAGGGACCGGGCCTCGTGTGCCGCGTGATTCCCAACGAGATCCCGGATCCCGACAAGCTGGGGCTGCCCGATCCCATCCGGCGCCTGGCGGACCTGGCCAAGGGGCTCGTTCTGGTGACCGGCCCCACGGGGAGCGGCAAGTCCACCACCCTGGCGGCCATCATCGATATCGCCAACCGCAACCGCCACGACCACATCCTGACCATCGAGGACCCCATCGAGTTCGTCCATCCCCGCAAGCGCTGCCTGGTGAACCAGCGGGAGGTCACCTCCGACACGCAGTCCTTCAAGAAGGCGCTGAAGTAC
>CAZPUI010000634.1:0-3454 GCA_964589695.1 uncultured Solibacteraceae bacterium
CCTTTTTCGGGTGGGTCAGAGCGATTCTGTAATTCGCATGTCTTCAGAATTCGCCCCGCGAATTCTGAGGGAGGACGGTGCTGTCGTTGAATCGGCCCAACGCCCTGTTCAGAATTCGCTCCGCGAATTCTGAAGGGTGATGAGCAGCGCCTCCTGCTCCAGGGGGCCATACCGTGCGATCAGGTCGAGCACGCGATCCAGGTCGGGGTTGAGGCCCTTGGGGAGGTGGGAGGCCACGGCCTGGTTGGGTGTGGCGTCCAGGATCCTGCGGTTCGAGAACCGCTGGAAGCAGGCCTCCAGGTTGTCGGGCAGGTACAGCGCCACCCTGCCGGGCATCCTGGCCAGGAGTCGGGTGTATTCCTGCAGGCCCACGGGGTCGTAGTCGCCGAAGTGAAGGACCTGGGTTCCGGGCTGCTGGGCCAGCCAGTGGAGGAAGGCTTCGCGCATCCTTCCGCCCGTGCCGCACAGGAGGAACAGATCGGCGGCATCCCCCAGGTACTGGGACTGGTAGAAGCACTCGGGATTTTCCACCGTCATCACCCGCAGTCCGACGGGAAGCTGGGGACCCTCCCCGGACGCGCCCAGGAGGAGGGCCACGGCGCCCCAGCGGGCCGTGGCCTGGTGGATCAGGGCCAGATCCCCCTGGTCAGGACCCGGTACCGCCCGGTGGGCCCGGGCCAGCACCGGGAAGGTGTCCAGGCCCCGCGCCCCGCCCTTGGAATCCCGCCGCTGGGCGATGTTCGAAGCCCGGGGGCTGGAGGCCTGGGCGCCCTGGAAGATCCCCGGGAAGCGGGACAGGAGCCAGGCCCGAAAGGCATCGGGGTCCTGGACTTCCAGGACCTCCCCACCCCCCCTGCGGCGCCGGACCAGAATGCCGGCATCGAAGGGGGTCTGCAGGTCCCGCAGGGTGGTGGCTGAAACGAGGCTGGCGGGGAGGCGTCCCGCCTCCGCCAGGTCAAGGAGCCGTTTCAAGGGGAGCCTCCACCGCTCCGGGTTCCTCGAGGAAGGCGACCTCCAGAGCCTCCTCCGGGTGGATGTAGGTCACCTTGCCCTCGGGGCGCAGGAAGTAGAGCCTCCGGGCATTGGCGGGGTTGGGGGAGGCCATGATGAGGGTGAACCCCAGCTCCCGGGCGCATTCGCGGATGGTCTCCTGGTTCATGTCATCCAGGGTGTCCACTTCATCCACGAAGATCAGCAGGCGGACCTCCGTGCGGCTGCGGTACAGATCCCGCAGCAGGTGGGCCAGGAAGACCACCTTGAGGGTGATGGCCGTGCCCGTGCTTTCGGCGTCCAGGGAGGCATAGATCTCCTTCTCGCCATCCTTGGTGACCTCCAGTTCCACCCTGAAGAGGTCGAAGAGGCGGAAGACTTCGCCCTGCTTGATCCATTCCCCCACCTGCACCTTGGCCCGGTCCGCCAGTCCCTGGTCGGCGAAGAGCCCCTCTTCCTGGGTGAACTGCTTCAGGGTGGTGGTTCGCCCCAGGTTCTCCACCAGGCGCAGCTGGATTCCGGAAAGGTTGGAAACGGTGAATTTCCCCATGGCGCGGTTGAGGCGCGTCACCCGGGCCACCAGGGTCTCGTAGTCCCGGAGCAGGTTGGAGAAGGAGGTCTTGGCGGTGACGGCGATGTGCTGCCAGGCGGCGTCCAGCTGGGACTTCTGGTCCGGAAGGCCTTCGATGAGGTCGCGGAGTTGCTGGATCCGGGTCTCCCGGTCCCCAGCGATCATGCCATCCAGCTGGACATCCACCTCCTCCATGCGCCTCGCCACCGACTGGTCCAGGCGGAGGGACTCGGCCCAGTCCTCTCCCAGGGCTCCCAGGAGCTGATGGAAGGCGGGGTCCGATAGTTCCGGCTCCCGGATGTCCATCTCGTCCGGGGAAAGGTCCAGCCCCAGGGCCAGGGCCCGCTGCTCCAGGTCCCGGATCGTGTGGGCGTGGAGGTGGTCCGCCTCCTCCGCCAGGGCGCGGGCACGGTTGCCCTCCACCCGGGCGCGGTTCCGGTTCTCCTCGTGTTGGGTCAGGGCCTCTTCCCGGGCGACCTCCAGGGCCGTGGCGGCCCTTTCCAGCTCCTTCAACTGGGATTCCAGGGCAGGAATCCCCTTGGCCTCTTCCTCCCAGATCCCGATGTGGGAGAGCTGCTGGCTGAGGGCGGTTTCCTGGGCCTCCAGGGCGGCCAGGGTCTCCAGGAGCCGCTCCCGGCTGCGGCTGCCCTCCGCCAGCTCGCCCAGGCGCTTGATCTCCCGATCGTGGTGTTCCACCTTGGCCTCGTAGCCTTCGATCTCCCGGGCGCGCACCAGGGGATCGTACAGGAGCAGCCCCGGCGCGGGCAGGGCGCTCAGGTTCACCCGGACCCCGACCCCCGTGAAGGTCCCATCCATGGAGGCGGCGCGCACCACGTTCACCAGGCGGTCCAGGGCCTTGGGATCCGTGAGTTCCAGGCCTTCCTTGCCCTCGGGCAAGGTGAGGATCGCGGGGTTTACGAGCCTCAGGAGGGGGCCCCGCTCTTCGTCGGGGTATTCCTCCAGGAGTTCCAGCAGGGAGGACCGTGCCCCGGGGCTGTCCAGGGCCAGCAGCCGCTGGATGGTCTCCAGACAGGTCTGACGCTCCTGGCGATGCTTGGCGACCCTGGCCCGCAGGGTGGCACTGCCATCCGTGTGCTCCAGGAAGGCCGACAGGTCCATTCGGGTGCGGCCCAGGTCCTTGCGGAGCTCCAGGAGCTTGGCCTCCAGCAGCGCCTTGGGTTCCTCCCTCAGGCGATCCTGGGCGGTTCGGGCCGCCTCCAGTCGCTCCCCGATGCGTCCCACCTCGTGGCCGTGGGACTTGATTTCGCCATCCAGGCTGCGCCGGCGGGTGTCCCAGACCACCTCGGCTTCCTTGGCTTCCGCGGCGGCCTCCCGGGCCTCCTCGGCCTTGGCCCGGCGGTCCGCCAGGCGGGCGAAGGCCTCCCGGCAGGCCTGGTGCAGGGTCCCGGGAAGGCTGGCCTGGAGGACCAGCAGGCGCTCGTGGTCGCCGAAGAGGTTGAGGGCGATCTTTTCGGCGCTTCGGATCCGCTCGTAGCGCAGGTTGGCGGCGAAGGCCTTGGCGTAGTCATCGCCCACCACCGAGGCCAGGGAGACGATGCCCCGGTTCTTTTCATCCCCCGACACCAGTTCGGCCTCCACCACGGAGATGAGGAGGTTCTTCAGATCATCGGGCTTGCTCTTCCGCAGGGTCAGGAGCTGGCGGAAGACCTCGATGAAGGTGTCGTAGCTGCCCCCCCCCGGGACCAGTTCCAGGCGGAAGGCATTGCGCTCCCCCGAGCCCCGCAGGGCGGCCCGGAGCTGGGCCTGGCTGAGCTCCACGTAGTTTCTGGCTGCGAGCCCGGCCTTCACCTGCTCCCAGGGGCGGGGCTGATGGGATTCGGGGTCGATGAAATCCGACTTCTCGTAGGGGCCATCGAAGCCGAAGCGCTGCCA
>CAZPUI010000635.1:0-3451 GCA_964589695.1 uncultured Solibacteraceae bacterium
TGACCTCCTGGAGGCCGCCGCCCGGCCCCTGGGGCCTGGGCACCAAGGGGCCGTTCCATGGCCTGCACGCCCCCACTGGCCAGACCTCGCCAATCCCACCTTGGCCAAGGGGCGGGAGGGGGCGTCGCCCTCCCCCCCCACCCCCGCCCCCCCCCCCCCCGCGGTGTCCTTCATCGCCCAGCCCTCCGACGGTCCCGTGGTGTGGATGTCTGGTCGCCCCTGGTCCGTCGGGCAGGTGGCGCCCGGGGGCTATCGCATCCGCCAGATCCTGGCGGACCGCGTGGTGTTTGAAGGGCCCCAGGGCACCGTGGAGCGCTCCACCCTGGGCCTGAAGCAGGATCCCCCCAAGCTCCCACCGGAGGTCCCATGATCCATCCCGTCCACACCTTCGCCTGGGCGATGGCCGCGGTCCTGCTCCAGGCCCAGGCACCTCCCCAGAACCCCCCGACCCGGATTTCCCTGTCCGCCGGGGAGACCGATCTGCGGGATGTCCTGCGGGTGGCGGCCAAGGATGCCTCCGTGAACCTCACCTTTGAGCCGGGCTTGGACACTCGGGTCAAGGGACTGGAACTGCGGGAGACCAGCTTCGAGGAGATCCTCACCCAGGTGCTGCCTTCCTATGGCCTCAGCAGCACCCGTGCCGGACGTACCGTCCACATCCACCGCAGCGATGGGGGCATGAAGTTCTACCAGGTGGACTTCCTGGCCATTCGACGCCAGGGGAACAAGTCCTTCTCCGTCAATGCCTCGGGCCAGGCCCTCATGACCGGCGGCATGGGCGGGGGGGGCGCCCTGGGCGGAGGCATGGGCGGCGGCCAGCAGGGCGGGATGATGGGCCAGGGGGGCATGGGGGGCCAGGGCCAAGGGATGGGCGGCAACACCGCAGCCTTCACCTCCAGCCTGGTCACGGGGAGTGCGTCGGATTCCTGGCAGGAGCTTCAGACGGGCCTGAGCCTCATGGTCTTCGGGGAAGTCCTGCCCGCGGCCCAGGCGCCCCCCTCCACGGCGGGTAGCGGGCTCCAGGGTACCGTTCCCGCCCCCGCGGCCCACGCCTTCGCCAAGGACGGTCGCAGTCTGCTCCTCCAGCCCGATGCGGGCCTGGTGGCCGTGGGGGCGGACCCCGTCATCCAGCGGCGGGTGGAGGCCTACCTGGGGGAGATGCGCCGGCGCTACCGGCGCCAGGTGATCCTGGAGGCCAAGATCGTGGAGGTGACGCTGGGGAAGGACACCCAGATGGGCACGGACTGGAACGCCGTCCTCCAGCGGGGGGGGGCCCATGGCGGCACGGGCACGGACATCAGCTCGGGGCTCAAGGGCACCACCGTCTCCAACGATGCGGTGCAACCGGGACAGGGGCTCTTCCAGCTCGTGGCCCAGAACCTGCGGGTGAATGCCACCCTCAGCGCCCTGGCCCGGGATGGCCGTCTCCAGGTCCTCAGCAATCCGCGGGTGGCGGCCCTCAACCACCAGAAGGCCATCCTCCGGGTGGTGCGGGAGGAGGCCTATTTCCTGCAGAACAGCCAGATCACACCCGGAGGCACCTCGGGCAATATCTCCGCCGTCACCATCACCCCCATGGTGGTGCCCGTGGGCATCATCCTGGACATCCACCCCCAGATTTCCGAGGACGGCACCATCACCCTGGCGGTGAATCCCAGTGTTTCCGAAGTGGCCACGGTGCGCTCCCTCACGGCCCAGAACGGCTCCGCCACGGCCTCCATGCCCGTGGTGGATCGCCGGGACCTGGATACGGTGGTGAAGCTGCGCAATGGGGAGACCTTGGTGCTGGCGGGCATGATCAAGGGCAAGGAAACCACGGATGACAAGGGCGTGCCCTGGTTCCGCAAGATCCCGATCCTGGGCTACCTCTTCAGCCGCAAGGAGGAGAGCCGCCAGAAGACGGAACTGGCCATCTTCATCACCCCCACCCTCATTGAGGAGCCGGAGCAGGTGGAGAAGGAACGCCAGGCCACGGAGCGCAGGCTCAAGGAAGCCGCGGAACTCCCCACAGGCATGAAGCGAATCGAAAAGTAGCCCGGGTCAGGGAACCCGGCAGGCCTTCACCCGCTCCAGGACGAAGGCCGCCAGAGCCTCGCCTCCCACCACCCGCTGTTCTGCGATCCAGAGGGGCAGGGGGCAGGCCTGAAGGTGGTGGGGCCCGAACTTCACCGCATCCTTCTCCGTGCACAGGAGGTGGGCTGCGCCTTCAGCCTGGGCCTGCCGGGCCAGGGTGGCCAGCTGGTCCGGGCGCAGGGCCTGATGGTCCCGAAAGGCTGCGGTACCCACCCATGGGAGGCCCGCCACCAGGAGGTCCGCGAAGAAGGCCTGGGGGTGGCCCAGGGCGCAGAAGGCCAGGCCCGGGTCCAGGGCGAAGGGTGCGTGGAGGCGCTGCCCCGAGGTGGCCTCCCGCAGGGCGTGAATGGCAAAGTCCACCCAGAACACCGGACCGCCGGAGCCATGTTCCTGCCACCAGGCCAGGATGGCCTTGCGGTCCGCCCGGGCGCCCCGGGTGACCACCAGGGCGTGGGCGCGGCGGACGCTGGAAAAGGGCTCCCGGAGGTCCCCCAGGGGCACCATGCGACCATTGCCCCAGCGCCGCACGCCATCCAGGATCAGCAGGTCCAGGTCCCGGTGGAGGGCCCGGTGCTGGAAGCCGTCATCCAGCAGGAAGACCTCGGGCCGGGGATCGGCGGACTGACCCCTGAGCCCCGCGTGCAGCCGCTTCCGTCCCACCACCACGCGGCCGGGACCCAGACGCCGGGCCATCATCAGGGGTTCGTCCCCCACCTGGGCAGGGTCCGAGTCCGGAAGCACGTCCATGGGGTCGAAGGGCCTCCGGCCCCCGTAGCCCCGGGAGAGGATCATGGAGCGGAGACCGGCCTCCTGGAGGGATTCGGCCAGGAAGAGGGTGAGGGGGGTCTTGCCCGTGCCCCCCAGGGTGAGGTTGCCCACGGAAACCACGGGAAGGTCCAGATGGGCGATCCGGGAAGCATCCCGATCGAAGGGGCGATTCCGTGCTCGAACCACCGCCCCGTATAGAGGGGCCAGGGGGGCGGCGAGCAGTCTTAGGAACTTCATGATCTCGGCCTCACGAAAGCGGTGTGTGCAGGGGGGCCTGGCCAGGGTATCGTAGTGTTCATTCCAGGTACCCCATGGCCGACTCCAACTTCATCGACCAGAGCAAACTGCGGTTTCGCGAAGGCGAGGTCATCTACCACAAAGGTGAGATGGCTCAACAGATGTATATCATCCTGCAGGGCAAGGTCCGGCTGTACGTAGGGGCCGAGGCCCAGGGGGACTGGACCGAGGAATTGGCAAAAGGCGACTTCTTCGGTGAAGGAAGCCTGCTGGAACCCATTCCCAGGGGCCACACGGCCGTGGCCCTGGAGGACAGTGAGCTCATTGCCATCATCCGCGGCACCTTCCTGCGCATGATCCGGCAGAACCCCGA
>CAZPUI010000636.1:0-3450 GCA_964589695.1 uncultured Solibacteraceae bacterium
GGTGCTCGACCTGGTGACGGACGGTGCTACCGCGAAGCGGGGCGGCATCGCCGTGCTCAACGCCGCTTCCCAGGGCGTCCAGGTGGACGAGCCCCTGGGGGAGAACGGCCTGGGGCGGGTCTCGGCGCGCTACTCCAACACCCTCCTGTTGGACAAGTGGTTCGGCCTCTCCCGGAACTTCCAGGAGGCCCCCATTTCCGTGGATGCCCATGTGGCCTACCAGACCTCCGTGGGCAAGGCTGGACGGCTCTCGCTGCTGGGCCTGGGGGCCAACGACCACCTTGGGGTGGACCTGCGCATCGCGAACCTGGACAACACCTACCTCAGCAGGAATCGCTCGAACTTCCTCTCCGCCTCGTACCAGCAGGTCCTGTCCGAACAGATCACCCTGAACCTGGCCCTGTCCCACACCCGCTATGGGCAGCGCTGGACCTTCGGCCCCTGGGGCATGGACCAATCCGAGCGCAGCACCTTCCACCGGGTGGAGGTGGGGTGGGCCCCCTCGGAAGCGGTGGCCCTGGAGGCGGGGGTGGATGGCGACCGGGTCGACCTCAGCCCCCGGGGCAAGGTTCCCTTCGACATGGCCAACTGGGGCCCCGGGGCGGAGGCGCGAAGCTTCGCCTATGACTTCGACGCCCGGCGCCAGGGGGCCTACGCCACCCTGCGCTGGCGCCTGGCCCCCGCCTGGGGCCTGAGCCTGGGGGGCCGGACGGATCAATATGCCCTTCTGTCGGAACGCACCGGGGATGTGCGGGCCACCCTTTCCTATCAGGCCGCGCCCAAGGTGGTGCTCCGCTTTGCGGCGGGCACCTTCCACCAGGCTCCACCCATGACCGCCGTGGATCCCTATGCCGGCAATCGGGACCTCAAGACCCTCCGGGCCACCCATGCCCTGGTGGCCCTGGATGCCCGGGATGAACAGGCCGCCCTGCCCTGGCAGGTCCGCCTGGAGGCCTTCACCAAGCAGTACGACCGGCTGCTGGTGCGGGATCCCCGGCTCCGCTGGGTGGGCACGGGCCATGGGCAGGCCCAGGGCCTGGACCTCCTGGTGAAGCTGCGCAAGGGGACCTGGCGGGGCTGGCTGGGCTACGGCTACCTTTCCACCACCCGCCTGGAGGACAAGCAGACGGTGGAAGGCCCCGTGCCCACGAGCATCCCCCACAACGTCACGGCGGTCCTCTCCTGGGGCTTCCGCACGGGATGGGAGGCCTCCATGTCCTACCGCTACGCCTCCGGCGCCCCCTTCACGGCCATCCTGGGTGGCAAACCCGATGGCACGGGAGGTTGGACCCCCTTGGAGGGCGCCCGGTACGGCGACCGCCTGCCCAACTATTCCCGCTGCGACCTCCGGATCACCCACCTCTTCACCCGGGGCAAGTTCCGGTTCGCCGCCTTCGGGGAGTTGATGAACCTGCTGGACCAGCGCAATGTCTCGGGCTACACCTACAGCCCGGACTATGGGCAGCGCCATGCGGAACCCTCCTATTTCGGCAAGTTCATCGGCGTGGCAGGTCTGACGATCATGTGGTGAGATGGAGGCACCCCCCAAGGATGCCCATGAAGCCCGCCCTCATCCCCCTCCTTCCCTTCCTGCTCCTCGCCCGTCTCCTGGGTCAGTCCCCGGCCCCCCTCCCTCCCCAGAAGGTGGAGGTCAAAAAGGACCCCAATCCCCGGGTCACCATCTCCCCCGCAGGCCGCATCGACCTTGGCAGCACGGGGCCCCGGGAGCGAAAGGTGCAGCAGTATCTCTTCAAGAACACCAGCAAGACCCCCATCCGCTTCCGCCTCCTGGACCCCTCCCCCGGGGTCAGGGTGGAGGGACCGGCGCTCACGGACCCCATCCCCGCGGGGGGAACCCTCCCCCTGGTGGTCTGGGTGGATGCGGAAGAGGCCGTGGGTTGGCAGACCCGGGTGGTGAAGCTGGAGTCGGATGACCCCAAGCAGGGCCACTACTTTCTTCCCCTGGCCATGACCGTGCGGCCGGACCTGACGGTGGACGGGGAGCGGAAGGGCTTCCAGGATGTGGCCCCCCACGAGAGTCCCGAGGTGGTGTTCACCTTCTCCCGGGAGACGGGAGAACCCACCCAGGTGAAGCTCACCAGCACCCTGCCCCCCTACCTGGACTCGGAGGTCCTCACCAAGGGGGGTAAGACCGAGCTTCATCTGGTGATGCGCCCCGCCAAGGTGCCGGACGGCATGCGCATGGGCCTCGAGACCCTCCAGGTGGAGACCAACGCCCCCAAGCAGAAGACCCTGACGCTCTACCTGGACTGGAAGCTGGTGATGCCCATCGAGGCCACCCCCACCCGGGTGGTCTTCCTGCAGCCCCAGACCATGGACAAGGACGTGGTGCTGAAAGCCAAGGATGCCAAGCCCTTCAAGCTGGAAAGCTGGCAGGTGGAAGGTGAGGGCTTCGAGGCACGCCCTGGAGACGGCACCACCCTCAAGGTCCGCTGCACCGCCCAGACCACCGCCAAGGCCGTGCTGGTCCTGCGCTTCGAAGGCCAGGCCCTGCCCCTGCGGGTGCCCCTCAGCTACCTGCCCCCGAAGTAATCCCCACCATTCAACACCCCCAGGTCCCCGGTGGACCTGGCCCATTGCGCCCCGGGGCCGCACCCGCCACCCTGACCAGGTGACACGGAGGTCCCATGGTCTTGGTTTCCCTCATCCTCATCATCGTCGGCCTGCTGGCCTGGCGATTGCGTCAGAAACTGGGCTTTCCCCTCTCCCAGCGCCTGCTCCCCGTCCAGTGGATCGCCCTGATTCTGGGCGGCTTCGTTTTTCTGGGCTCCATGGTGGTGGTGGTGCCCGTGGGCCATGTGGGGGTGAAGGAGCTCTTCGGTCGGGTGGATGACGACGCCCTCATGGCCGGGATGCACCTCATCAACCCCCTCAAAAGGGTCCATGAGATGGAGATCCGGACCCGGAACTACACCATGTCCGCCACCCATTCCGAGGGCCAGCGCAAGGGGGACGATTCCATCTCCGTCATCACCTCCGACCAGCTGCAGGTGCGCCTGGACGTGGCCATCCTCTACAGCCTGGCCCCCGACAGCTGCCCCAAGATCTACCGCACCATCGGCATGGACGTGGACGAAAAGATCGTGCGCAGCGAGATCCGCACGGCCCTGCGGGATGGCGCCGCCGCCTACAGCGCCAGCGAGCTCTACACCAGCAAGCGGGAACTCTTCCAGAAGCAGGTGGACACCAACCTGCGGAACTCCCTGGGCGCCCGGGGTGTCACCTTGGAACAGGTGCTCCTGCGGAACGTGACCCTGCCGGATCAGATCACCAAGGCCATCAACGACAAGCTGGCCGCGGAGCAGGAAGCCCAGAAGATGGAGTTCGTGCTGAAGAAGGAGAAGCAGGAGGCGGAGCGGAAGCGCATCGAGGCGGAAGGCCAGGCCAAGGCCCAGCAGATCGTGAGCGCCAGCCTGACGCCCCAGATCA
>CAZPUI010000637.1:0-3449 GCA_964589695.1 uncultured Solibacteraceae bacterium
CATGGTGGCAGGGACGGACGCCACGGTCCTCGTGACGGGGGAATCGGGCACGGGCAAGGAACTGGTGGCTCGGGCCATCCACGCCGCGTCGCCCCGACGCTATGCCCCCATGGTGGTGGTGAACTGCGGGGCCTTGCCCGAGGGCACCCTGGAGAGCGAGCTCTTTGGGCACGAGGCCGGGGCCTTCACCGGGGCCCGGGGTCGCCACAAGGGCAAGTTCGAGGTGGCGGAGGGGGGAACCATCTTCCTGGACGAGATCGGTGAGGTCTCGCCCAAGGTGCAGGTGGAGCTCCTGAGGGTGCTGGAGGAGAAGTGCATCACCCGCCTGGGGGGCAGCGCCCCCGTGAAGGTGGATTTCCGTGTGGTGGCCGCCACGAACCGGGACCTGGAGGCCCGGGTGAAGCAGGGGCTCTTCCGGGAGGACCTCTTCTGGCGGCTGAATGTCTTCCATATCCAGATCCCCGCCCTGCGGGACCGCCCTTCGGACATCCCGGCCCTGGCGGGCCACTTCCTGGGGAAATTTGCCGGGGCCATGAGTCGGCGGACCCTGGACCTCGCCCCCGAAGCCCTCCAGGCCCTGGTGGCCCATCCCTGGCCAGGGAATGTGCGGGAACTCCAGAACGCCATTGAAAGGGCGGTGGTCATTGCCAAGGGGTCCCGGGTGGAGGTGGGGGATCTGCCCTTGGCAGTGACCCGGGAGGCCCCCGGAAGTCCCCGTGACCCGGTCCTCCAGACCCTGGAAGCCGTTGAACGTGCCCATATTCTGCGGATCCTCAACCACACCCGCTGGAACATCAGCCAGGCTTCCCGGATCCTGGACCTGGATCGGGTCACCCTCTACGCGAAGATCAAGAAGTTCGGGTTCATCAGGCCCGGGGAAACTGGGACGGACGGGACGAACTGATGCCCCAGGACGCCGCGCAGCGTCTGGAGCTTCGGCCCCTGGGGGGCCTGGACGAGGCCTGGGCGGAGGCCACCCTGCGCCTCCTCAGTCGGCGCCTGTCCCTGCCCTGCCACCTGAGCTGGGCTTCCAGGGGCATGGTGGCGCCCCTGCTGCCTCACCGGGAGCAGGGGGATGGGGAGGCGCTCCTGCGAACCCTGGAGACCCAGGACACGGCGCCCGGGACGCTCCTCCTCGCCGTGACGGACCAGGATCTGGCCCTGCCCATCTTCACCTTTGTCTTCGGTCTGGCCCGGGAGGGAGGGCGGGTGGCCCTGGTCTCCCTGGTGCGCCTGGACCCAGCCTTCTATGGTCTGCCCGCGGCCACGGGCCTCATCCCCCGTCGACTGCTGGCGGAGGCCCTTCACGAAATGGGGCACCTGGCGGGCCTCCACCATTGCCAGCAGCCCGACTGCCTGATGCGCTTTGCCGGGAACGTGGAGGCCGTGGATGTCCGGGGCGATCACTTCTGTGCCGATTGCGAGGCCCGGCTGCCTGCCTGGATGCAGGGCCGGCACCCTTCCTGGCTAGACTGAAGGGGCATCCCCATACGAGGAGGACATGGTGAACCCCCGGCCCACCCCAGGTCCCGGCCTTTCCCCATCCCGGGTGCTGGTGGGGGGATCGGCCCTTGGGTGCCTGCGCTTCGCCCCTGATCCCACCTGGGCCACCGCCACCACCGTGTCGGGGGCCCTGGCCCAGCAGCCCGTGGATCTGGTCCTCTGGGAGGCTCGGCCCCTGGACGCCCTTCGGGAATTGGGGGCGGCCCTGGCACCTGGGACGGCGCTCATGGCCCTGGCGGATGGGGTTCGGGATCTGGCGGAACTGGAGGCGATGCGGGAGGCGGGCCTCCTGGAGGGCGCCTTCCTCTGGCGGGGGGATCCTGCCCTGCTGCGGGCCCTCGTGCGCCTGCACGAGGACTTGGCCCGTCGGGGGGATCCCGAGGCTCCGCCCCTGCTCCTGCTGGTGGAGGATGATCCGGCCTTCGCATCCCTCCTTCTGCCGAGGCTGGCGGCCTGCAGACACCTCACCTTGGCCCTGGCCCGCACCTACGAGGAGGCCTGGCCCTGGCTGCAGGCCTTCCAGGGACGGGTGGCGGGGGTGGTGAGCGACGGTGCCTACCCCCGGGGAGGGCGCATGGACCCAACCGCAGGCCTGGACCTGGCGCTGGAGATCCGCCGAACCTGGCCCACCGTACCGATTTTCCTGCATTCCTCCGAGTCCTCCCTGGGGATCCGGTGCCAGGAACACGGCCTTCCCTTCGTGGCCAAGCAGGCCCCGGAGGCCCTGGGGGCCCTGGATGCCTGGCTCCCTCCCGGACAGCCCTGGGAGGTGGCAGCTCCGGAGGTGCCCTGGGTGACCTTGGGGGGGGGAGGGGTCGGTGGCAAGGCCCTGGGCTTGGCCCTGGGCGCGTCCATCCTGGGGGAGGTCCAGGCCTCCGTGTCGGGGCTGGAGGCGCGGCTCCCTTGGACCCTGGTGCTGGGGGGGCATGTATACCGCCGGTTCCTGCGGGACAACCACCTGCACCATCTGCTGAAGGGTCTTGAGGGGCGCGGGGATGGGGAGATCCTCGAGGCCTTCCAGGCGGGGAGCTTCCCTGAAGGGCTGGTGGAGGCCCTGGCCCAAGGCCTGGAGACCCGCAGCGGTCCCCTGGTGCGGCGGCCCTCCTCCCGCTTCGAGGATGGCCCGCCCCTTCCGGGTAGCCTGGTGGCCCCCACCCTCTTCCTTCCGGATCCCGGGGACCTGGGGGCGGTATTCCAGGCCCTGCGTGTGATCTACGCGGCCACCTTCCAATCCCGGGCCCGGCAGGTCCTGGCCTCCACCCCCTTCCGGGTGGGGGAGGAGTCCATGGGGGTCCTGATCCAGGAGCTGGTGGGCCGTCGCCACGGAACCCGCTTCTATCCCACCCTTTCGGGGGTGGCCTGTTCCGTGAACTGGTACCCCTTCAGCAACATCCGCCCCGAGGATGGCGTGGCCCTCATTGCCCTGGGGCTGGGCAAGACCGTGGCGGAAGGGCGGGAGGCCCTGCGCTTCTGCCCCCGGCATCCCTCCGTTCTGCCCCAGTTCTCCCTCACCCAGGACATTCTGCGGAATGCCCAGCGCACCTTCTGGGCCCTGGACCTGGCCCAGCCGGGGGCTGGATTCCAGGCCAACCTGGTCCAGGAAAGCATCACCCGGGCCTTCGAGGACCGCAGTGCCACCCTGGTGGCGTCCACCTACGTGGCGTCCCACGATGCCCTGGTGGACGGTCGCAAGGAGGAGGGCAGCCCCGTCCTCACCTTCGCCCGCCAGCTCCGGGGGCGCCGCCCTGTACTCCCCACCTTCCTGGCGGAGTTCCTGGCCCGGGCCCAGGCCGCCTTCGGGGGGCCCGTGGAACTGGAGTTTGCCGTCCAGCTGGAGCCCGGGGCCGATCCCGTGTTCTCCCTGCTGCGGCTGCGGCCCATGGCAGGCCCGCCCCCGGCCCAGGCCCCCAGCCACCCGGGGCAGGCAAAGGGGCCCCTCCTGGTGG
>CAZPUI010000638.1:0-3437 GCA_964589695.1 uncultured Solibacteraceae bacterium
ACATGGAGCCTTCAAAGCCATGGAGGGCTTTGAAGGCAAATTGGAATCAGTGCGCCGCTTACTTGGGCACCAGGCTCCCCCACTGGGTGCCGAGGCTGGTCTGGCCCAGGCGGTCGGCGATGGCCTTGGCGCGTCCCACCACGGCCTTGGCGCCACCCAGGCTCAGCCATTCCCGCAGGAGCCGGTCGGCCTCGCCGGTGCGCTCCAGTTGGAGCAGGGCTTCCACCATGGGTTCCACGGTCTCGGACCAGAGGCCCTGGTTGAGCAAGGGGCTGCCGCCCTCCTCGCCGCCGAAGCGCCCACCCCGCCCTCCGGGTCCCTGGTTGGGTCGGGCCTGGGTGAGCTTGACCCAGTCCCGGTTCAGGGCCTTGGCCGCCTCGTAGGCGGGCTCGCAGAGCTCCAGGATGGCCTTCCAGTCGAGGTTCACCTTGCGATCCTGGAGGTAGGCCTGGCGGGCGGGTTGGGGGGGCCATTCCGTGGGGCGGGTGCCTGGGGCCGGTACCAGGTTGTCCATGAGCTCCTTGATGGCCTTGCCACCTCCGCAGGCCCGGTACATGCCGATCCAGAGGTCCCAGAGCTGGCGGTTGCTGGGCCGCCGCTCCAGGGCCCGTTCGACCTCCTTCATGAGCGGGGCGTAGACCCCTTTCATCAGGGGGCTGTGGCGGCAGAGTCCGCTCACCAGGGCCCCGGTTCCGCCCCGCTGGAAACCGCCCTGGCCCTGCTCCTTCCAGGCGCCCTGGTCGAAGGCCGCCTGGACCTCCTGGGCATAGGCCCCCCAGATTTCTCGGTCCAGGGCGCTTTCGAGCTCCTTGGGGGGCGCTGGAGGCGTTGGGGTGGTGGTGGAGGAGGGGGGCGTAGTCGGCAGGGGTACCGTGACGGGGGTGGGCATGCCCGGGGTGTTGGTGGTCCCGGGCTGGGGGACGCCCAGGCCCGCCCGGGTGCGGGTCTCTGCCACGGCCCGCAGTTCGGCCACCAGCGCCAGCCGGGCTTCGGCATGCTCGGGGTAGCGCACCAGGAACTGGCGCAATTCCTCGCTGCGGCTCAGGAGTCCGGCGCTCTTGAAGGCCGAGGCCACCTCCTCCGCCGTGGGCAACCTATTGCCCCCTTCGTGCACCCGGCCCTCGGGGGTAAGGAAGCACCAATGCGGTTCCACCTCCCGCCAACTGCCCCGGGCCTGGACGTCCTTGGCCACGGGGGTGTCTGCGGTGAGGGTCTGGGAATGGAGGTTGAGGTCCACCAGGGGCGGCTGCAGGCGCAGGGCCTGGAAGGCGCTATCCCAGCCCGCGGTGGGTGTGTCCAGGACGATGAGGGTGGCTGGGGGACGGTTCTGGACGAGGTTCATCAGTCCCTGGAAGTTGTTGATGACCTCCGCCCGGCGCTGGCCACCCTGGCCCCCCCGCTGGCCACCCTGGCCGCCACGATCCTGTGCCCCGCGTCCACCTTGGCCACCTTGACCGCCCTGGCCTCCCTGTCCGCCTTGACCGCCCTGGGGGGGGCGCTGGGCCTGGAGGGGGGGCAGGGTCAGACTCAGGCTCAGGAGGGCCAGGATCCCGGGGCGGATAAGCGGCTTCATGGTCGGACTCCTCGGCTCACTTGGATACCTGCAGGGCGCGCCAACGGCGGGCCAGCTCGGGCTTTCCGCAGCCTTCGGCCACGGCGGAGGCTCGGGCGGGAAGGTCCTCCCACTTCAAGGTGTCTGCACAGGTGGACACCACCTGCTCCGCCAGGCTCATGTTTCCCAAGCGCACCAGGGCCTCCAGCAGGGGACCCACCATCTGCTCCCATTGGCCGTCCATCATGCGGGAGACGAAGGGGCCGCCCCCGCCCGGGAAGCGGCCGCCACCTCCGCCCACCATCTGGCTGAAGCGCTGCCATTGGGGCCACAGGATCTGATGAACACTGGACCAGTCGCCGGTGCGCCGGGCCTCCCGCACCAGGGCCATCTTCACCTCCCGCGGGGGCCAGGCCTCCGCGGGGGTGCCGGGGGCGGGGCCCAACTGCTCGGCCAGGGCCTTGACCCCCGTGCCCCCCAGCACCTGGTGCATGCGCAACCACAGGTTCCAGTAGCGGACACTGCTGGGCCATCGCCGCAGGGCCTCCTCCACCGTTCCGATCCGCCGCTCGTACACCGCGTGTACCAGGGCGCTGGTGGCCTCGAGCAGGACCTCTTCATCATCCGACAGGTCCAACTCGGCCTCCGTCCAGGTGGGACTGGCCAGGAGACGGTCCAGTTCCTGGCACCAGGGGGCCCAGATGAGGACATCCTGCTCGGGGCTCAGGGGCGCGGCACCCGTCGGCAGGGTCGGCTCCGGCTGCCCGGGACGGCGCAGGCCCCCCCCGGGACCCCGGTCGGGACCGCGACCCCCGGGACGGAAGGCTCCCATCATGTCCCGGATGGCCCTTCCCATGCCCCGGCCATTGTCGTTGTCATCCTCCAGGCCCAGGGCCGCCATGGTCCGTTTCTCCGCAATGCGCCGGAGGGTGTTGAGCAGGGCCACCCGGCCCTCCAGGTGGTCGGGATGGGCCCGCACGAAGGCCCGGAGGGGACGGGCAGGGCTCTGGATGCCCGCCTGGGCCAGGTCATCCGCCAGGGCGGAGGCTTGAGGTAATGTGCCTCCTGATCGGATTCGCGTGCCGGTGGCATCCAGGAACATCCAGGCGGGGCCCTTGGGGAGGCCGTACTTGGTGCGCAAATGCTGGTTCAGCTCCTTCTGTCGCTCGTTGCTGCGCACGATCCGGGCCCGCAGGTTCAGTTCCGCCACCCCCTCCTGGAGGAGCAGCTTCCGGAAGGCGGCGGAGTAGTCCTCCTGTCCCTCCTCCAGGATCACGAACATGCCCGACCCGCTGCTCTTCAACTCCTGTTCGAACATGGTGATGGCAGGAGCCTGTGCCCCCATGGTGAGACAAAACGCAAGCAGGGCGGGGACGCGGATGGGAAGCATGGATCACCGAGTTGGGGCCCGCGGTGCGGGGCGTCTACATCCCATGGACCCCTTGACGGGCTGGGGGTTGAACCCTCAATTCACGCGTTCCAGCTCCGCTAGGTCCTCGAAGCGTCGCCCAGCCCGGGTTCCCGTGACCACGACGCGGTTCTTCCCTGGAACCAGGTCCACCACCCAGGTGCGGTGGACGCCAGGACCCGCCACGGTGCCGGGGCCCATGGGTTTTCCATTCAGGTCGAGGTTCAGATCGTCCAGGTTGGTGTAGGCATGGAGGGTCTGACGGCTCCGGGTGCGCTTCACCAGGCGCTTGTCCGCCAGGTGCACCATGGGCTCGGGATTCCAGGCGGCCTTGTACAGGAAGAAGGCATCCTTGCGCACCAGCCGGTCATAGCTCACCAGGCCCTTCTGGTTGCGGCCTGGCACGCCCCCGCGGTTCCAGAAGGGGCAGGTGAAGTCGAACATGTTCCAGACGTAGGTGCCCCATAGGTGTGGCGC
>CAZPUI010000639.1:0-3436 GCA_964589695.1 uncultured Solibacteraceae bacterium
CCTGCTTTCCACCGCGCTGTACGCCATGGGACCCCACAAGGGCCTCGCCTGGTCCCGGGCCCATGATGTGGCGGCCGTCTTCCTGACCCTCGATGGACGCTGTTTTGCGAGCCCCGCGTTCGCAGAACTGGATCCTCTCCTCCACGAAAGGTAGTGCTCCATGCCCTTCCCCCTCACCGCCCTCCTCCTGGCGGCAGCCACTGGCCTTGCCTTTGCCCAAGCTCCCCAATCCGACGACCAGAAACGCCTCGCCGAGCTCGAACGCAAAATTGCCATCCTCAGCCAGGAGCTGGAGGGCCAGAAGAGCGGTGGCATCATTCCCGAAGCCGCCGAGGGCAAGCATGGCTTCGCTCCCGCCGCTTCCAAGGTCTACGGCATCAAGAGCGGACTCTCCATCGGGGGCTATGGCGAAATGCTCTACGAAAACTTCGCCTCCCGGCTGGAAAACGGGTCGTACAGTCCCAAGTCCAATTCGGTGAACTTCTACCGGCAGATCCTCTACGTCGGTTACAAGTTTTCCGACCGGATCGTGCTCAACACCGAGGTGGAGTTCGAGCACGCCTATGTGTCCGGCGCTCCAGTGGTAACTAAGAACAAGGATGGCGCAGTCACGGACGTGAAGGCCGCCCGTCCTGGGGCCGTGGAGGTGGAGTTCGCCTACCTCGACTTCCTCCTCATGCCTGCGGTCAATGTGCGCGCCGGCATGATGCTCGTCCCCATGGGCTTCATCAATGAGATGCACGAACCTCCCACCTTCCTGGGCGCCGCCCGCCCCCTCGTGGAACGCGACCTCATCCCCACCACCTGGCGCGAGAATGGCGTGGGCGTGCACGGCGAACTCGGCAAGGGACTCGCCTACCGCCTCTACCTCATGGCTGGTCTGGACGGTTCGAAGTTCACCAAGGGCGGTATCAAGGACGGTCGCCAGCACGGAGCCAAATCCGTGGCGGAGAGCCTCGCCCTCACAGGACGGCTGGACTGGACCCCCCTGCCTGGAACCACCCTCGGGTTCAGCTTTTTCAATGGCAACAGCCAGCAGGGTGACAACCTGCCGGAGCTCCAGACCCGCCTCCTCGACCTTCATGGCGAATTGCGTTGGCAGGGCTGGCAGGCACGGGCGCTCATGGTCCGCACGACGGTCGATGGGGCCGGGCTCCCTGCCACGGGGAGCTTACGGGAAGTGGGCACCACGCAGAAGGGCGGCTACGTGGAAGTGGGCTATGACGTCCTCTCCGGAGGCGGCAGCCGCCAAGCCCTCATTCCCTTCCTCCGCCAGGAGCGGGTGGAGCGCCAGGCGGAAGTGCATCCCGGCGTCCTGAAGGATCCGGCACTCTCCGAGCGCATCCTCACCGCAGGCATCGTCTACAAGCCCATCCCCCAGGTTGCGCTCAAGGCGGACTTCAACCGCATCCGGAACGACGCCCGCACCGGCCGCAACCAGGTCAGTCTCGCCCTGGGCTACTACTTCTGACGGTGCCCGATGATCCGTGCGTTGGCCCCCCTTTGCGTTACCTTGCCCCTGCTCGCGGGATTCCCGAGCCAGCAGGAGGCCCTCACCCTCGCCTGGCCCGGAGCCAGCTTCACCCGGAAAGAGCATTACCTCACGGAAGCCCAGGCCAGGGAGGTGCGTGCCCTCTCAGGGCTGGACCAGGTTGGGCTCTGGTCTGTGGCCTATGAAGCCCGTGTGAATGGCAAGTTGGTCGGGGTCGCGTTCTTCGATGCCCACCGAGTCCGCACCTTGAACGAAACCGCCATGGTGGCCGTCACGACGGAGGGCACCGTAAAGCGGGTGGAAGTCGTGGCCTTCCGGGAGCCCATGGAATATGCCGCCAAGGACGCCTGGATGCGCCAACTGGATGGCAAGCGATTGGACCCCAACCTCAGCCTCAAACGCGAAGTGCGTCCCCTCTCCGGCGCCACCCTCACCGCCCACGCCCTGGTGGATGCCAGCCGACGCTGCCTTGCGCTCCACAAGGTGCTCTACGGGGCCTCGAAATGACCCGAGGGGAAAAGGCCTTCTTCTGGTCCTCCCTTGGACTGGCGGGGGGCACCGGCCTGGCCTTTGGCCTGGCCCGTTGGTTTGGGGAGCGCATGGGCGAATTCGGCCCAGAACCCCACCCCTGGCAGGGCACCCTTCAGCACATCCACGTGCTGGGGGTGCCCCTGCTGGTGTTCGCCCTGGGATGGATGGTGAAGGGGCACGGTGTGCCCGGTCTGCAGGCCAAGCAGCGGCGTCGTTCGGGACTGGGTCTGCTCGCCCTGGCTGCCCCCATGGTCCTGAGTGGCTACGCCATCCAGGTGGCCACCCATCCAGGTGTCCAACTGGCCGTCCGGTGGGTCCATGGCATCAGCGCGGGACTCTTCCTCCTGGCCTGCGGCGCCCACGCATTCCAAGCGACCATGACCTTCCGGAAAAGGCGCTGAGGCCTCTGCAGAGCACGGATTTCCTAGCATCGACGCCCATCTTGTCCCAGGCTCACCGCCGCATGGACTGGGCCTTTCCGTAGGTCAGGCTCCGCCAGAGCCACTCCGCAGGCCCGAAGTGGAAGCGGTGGAGCCACCATCGACTGACGGGGATCTGCAACAACCACAGTCCCACACCCATGAGCAGTACCCAATGCAGGCGCACCTTCCCGAAGAGCCCGAGGCCATAGAAGTTGAAGATGCTGGTCATCACAAGGCTGTGGAGCAGGTAGTTCGTGAGGGCCATGCGCCCGGGGTACTGGAGCGCCAGGAGCCAGCGGGGCGGCTGCTCCGTGGAGAGCCGCAGCAGGAGAAGGCTCACGTAGCCCAGGGTGAGCAGAGGCCCCGCGAAGACCTGGAGGCTCTGGCCCAGCAGCGCAAAACCGACCCCGGGACCGTTCAGACCTTGACCGAAAAGGTAGGCATACACCACGTTCAGCGGCAAGCCCAGGCCCATACCCACCCAGGCCCATCGCATCAACTGGGGACGGAATTCCTGGAGCCGCTGCAGCACCCGATGCCGATGCACAAGCATGCCCGCCAGGAAAAGTGCCAGGATCTGGGGCCCCACCAGCATAAGGGTCCCCGTCCAATTCACCAGGAACTCCTGGGCCCGTGTGGCAAACAGCAGGCTGTAGGGCCCCTGGCCGTAAGCCTTCAGGCTGGTCGCCGAGGCTTGGACCGCCTCCTGGTAGGACTGCTCCACAGCCCTCTGCCACTCCTGGGAACCCATGGATGACCCCATGAAGTTCAAGCCCGCCAAGATGGCCACCAGGAGCATCAGCCCCCCCAGCAGCGCGACACTCCAGAGTTTCAGGGTGCGTGGGGTGCAATTCTTGAAAGCCAGGAGCAGAACCCCCAGGGTGGCGTAGGCGCAGAGGATATCTCCCAACCAAAGCAGCAACCCATGCACGAGGCCAAACCCCAGGAGCACGAGGAGACGGCGGGCGAACCGGGTTCGACCCTCCTCCCA
>CAZPUI010000640.1:0-3432 GCA_964589695.1 uncultured Solibacteraceae bacterium
CTCCCTCCAGGAGCACATGGGCCAAGTAGTTCAAGCAGCCCCCACCACCATCATGGCAAGTTCACACGCCCGCGGCTTCCAGCCCGGCTCGCGCGAATTTGAAAACAGACCCAAGGACGGTGCGAGGCGTATCATCATCCCCATTCCCCATGACCGACTACCTGCTCACCTTCCCCAGTCTTCCCCCGACGCGACTGTGCCGGGAAAGGGCTGAGCTGCGCGTGGGGCGCACCTCCGAAAACGAGGTGGTGCTCCAGGAACCCTCCTTGTCCCGGCGGCATGCCCGCTTCTTGTGGACCCCCAAGGGCCCCCTCCTGGAGGACCTGGGGTCTCGCCACGGCTGCCGCGTGAACGGGGAACCCATTCAAGGCTCGAGGATCCTGGAGCCCGGCGATGCGATCCTGCTGGGCCCCGTGCCCGTGCGGCTCGAGGCCCTGCCCGAGACCGGAAGCACAGCCCCCATGGCGCCTCCGGGCCAGGAGGAGACGCTGTCCCTGTCCATCTCCGTGGATGAATTGCTCCAGTGGAGCCAATATGGGCGGGAGTCGTCCTTCCAGTGGCACCGGGTCCTGGATCTGCTGCAGGAATTGAGCCTGGATCTATTGCGGGAGGATGCGCCGGAGGTCTTCCTGAACCGCCTCCTGGCTCGCCTGGTGCCTTTCCTGGGGGCCGCCTGGGGCCGGGCCTTCCTTGGACCCACACCCGAGACCCTGGTGGAGGTCGCCCAAGGCTGCGGTGCAGGGGATTCGGTCCCCCAGACCCCGCGGCCCGAGGATCTCTCCATCGACATGGCCAAGCGGGAGGGGCGGATTCACGTGCTCCCCACACCCGAGGGTCCCCGCTCCCTCATGACCGTCCCCCTGGGCGAGCACCTGGGACTCCTGGTGTTCGAAGCCAACCCGGAGCGCCCCGCCTTCACCGAGGAGGACCTCCGCTGCGGCGCCACCTTCGGCAACCTGGCCGCCGCCAAGCTCGAGCAGGTGCACCTCGCCCAGGAACTGGAGCAGCGCCGGAACCTGGAACGGGACCTGGCGGTGGCCCAGGCGGCACGCCTGGCCACCACGAACTTCCTGGCGAACCTCAGCCACGAAATCCGCTCCCCCCTCTCCGCCATCCTCGGGTTGACGGAACTTACCCTGGAAGAGCCACTGCCCGGCATGCTGGAACAGCGTTTCCGCCGCATCGAGCGCGCCAGCCGCACCATGCTGGGCCTGCTCAACGATGTGCTGGACCTTGCGAAGGTGGAATCGGGGCACCTGGAGCTGGAAGCGCGCCCCTTCGAGGTCTCTGAAATCCTGACCACCCTCTCCGACCTTTTCGAGGACCAGGCCCGTCAGAAGGGCGTGGTCCTCCAGATCGAAGCGCCCCCACCCGGGCGCTTCCTGGGGGATGTCCTTCGCCTGGGCCAGGTGCTCACCAACCTTGTGGGCAACGCCCTCAAGTTCACGGAGGAAGGGCGGGTGGACGTGCGCGCCTGGGTCCAGGACGAGGCCGAGGGCGAGGTGTCCCTGGGCTTCAGTGTGGAAGACACGGGCATTGGTCTCTCGGAAGCACAATGTGCCCGTCTCTTCCAACCCTTCAGCCAGGCCGAGCCCTCCACCACCCGGCGCTTCGGGGGCACAGGTCTTGGACTGGCCCTGTCCCGCCACCTGGTGGAGCGGATGGGGGGAAGCATGGCGCTGGCCAGCACCCCCGGCGAGGGCAGCCGCTTCAGCTTCGAGGTGCCGCTGGCGAGGGCCTGAGGGTGCCCGATCAGACGCGCTCGCAGGACCTCCCCACCGACACCCTGGACGTATACATGAATCGAACAATTCGATCCCACCGAATCACCAGCTCAAACGCACCGTAGGCAGGGTCAGTTCCACGCTTCTGCCTCCAACTCGAAGCCAAGTCTCTCCGGCAGCGGAGCGACTTCGTTCAACTCAGCGGGCGATTTTCTGCATCCAACTGGACATGAGTTTGAGGGCCGAAGGGGCGAAAGTCTCATCTATTAGCCCGTACTCTAGTTCTTTTCCCGTTTTCGCCGTTTGGAAGGCATGGTTGAGCCCAGGCAGCTCGAGCACCGTGGCGCTGGTATTCCCACCTCGCTTGAGGGCGCCCGCGATTCCCTCCAAATTCGCCTGGGCGAAAGTCCCGACCTGGTGCTCCATTTCCCCACCAAGGCGACGAAGATCCGATGCAACGACATCTCGGCGCTCCTGGCGGCCAAAACGCCCCGACGAGCCCCCTCCCTTGCCCATCCCCTCCCCCCTGACCACACTGAGGCCTTATCCCATTTCCAAGGAGAACCCGTGCGCATCGCAACCCTTCTGGCCCTCTCGGCCATCATGCCCCTCGTATCCCAGACTGCGCCCGCGGCCATGCCCCCGGACGCCCAAATCCTGGCCCTCCTGAAGGAGCGCATCGACACCGCAGAACGTGGGGTGGGGATGGTGGTGGGCATCACCGATGCCAAGGGCCGTCGGGTGGTGGCCCACGGAAGGCTGAAGCAGGGCGAAGCCAAGGTGGTGGATGGAAAGACGGTGTTCGAGATTGGTTCCGTCACCAAGGTTTTCACCACCCTGCTCCTGGCGGACATGGTCCAGCGGGGGGAAGTGGCCCTCACCGACCCCGTGGCCAAATTCCTGCCCCAAGGGGTGAAGGTGCCGGAATGGAATGGCAAGGCCATCACCCTGGTGGACCTGGCCACCCACACCTCCGCCCTGCCCAGAATGCCCGTGAACTTCGCCCCCAAGGACGGCGCCAACCCCTACGCGGACTACACCCAGGACAAGCTCTTCCAGGGTCTGAACACCCTTGAACTGTCCAGGGAGATCGGCACCCACTACCAGTATTCCAACCTGGGTATGGGCCTCCTGGGCCAGGCCCTGGCCCTGCGGGCGGGCAAACCCCTGGAGCAGCTGCTGCGCACCCGCATCCTGGAACCCCTGGGCATGGGCTCCACGGGCATCACCCTGTCACCGCCCCAGAAGGCCCACCTGGCCACAGGCCATGACGCCGCCCTTGCCCCCGTCCCGCTCTGGGACTTCGACAGCCTGGCGGGGGCCGGCGCCCTTCGTTCCGATGTCCAGGACATGCTCACCTTCCTGGAAGCCAACCTGGGGAAGCTCCGCACCCCCCTGGCCCCGGCCCTGAAGGCCACCCTAGCCCCCCGGAAACCCGCGGGCTCCGCGGCCCTGTACATCGCCCTGGGCTGGCACATCTCCAAGCGGGAGGGTTCCGAGATCATCTGGCACAACGGGGGCACCGGAGGCTTCCGCAGTTTCTGCGGCTTCAACCCCACCACGGGCACCGGCGTGGTGGTGCTCTCCAACGCCTCCACCCCCGAATGCCCCGATGACCTGGGTATGCACCTGCTGGACCCCCGGAACCCCCTGATGCCCCAGAAGGCGGCCCCCAAGCTCCTGACCCTGGAGCCCACCCACCTGGAGG
>CAZPUI010000641.1:0-3427 GCA_964589695.1 uncultured Solibacteraceae bacterium
AAGAAGGCCCTGATCGCCGACGACAAGAAGGAAGAGAAGAAGGCTGACAAGAAGGCTGCCAAGAAAGAGGACAAGAAGGCTGAAGTGAAGGAAGCCAAGGCCGAAGAGAAGAAGGCCGAGAAGAAGGAAGTCAAGAAGGCCGAGAAGAAGGAAGTCAAGAAGGAAGAGAAGAAGGCCCTGATCGCCGACGACAAGAAGGAAGAGAAGAAGGCTGACAAGAAGGAAGCCAAGAAGGCCTGCGCCAAGGATTGCAAGAAAGAGTGCTGCGCCAAGGAGAAGAAGGAAGAGAAGAAGGAAGCCAAGAAGTAGGCCTTTCCCAATCCTGAAAAAGCGGGCCATCTGGCCCGCTTTTTCATTCCTTGGGGTAGACCCTTACGGCCTTCCACTGTTTCAGCAGGACCTTGCCTGGGGGGAATCCTCGGGGTTTGCTGACATCACAGGCGCGGCAGACATGGACCTCAACCTTGCCTCCGGCCCGGGCCTTGGAGTGCCACGCGGCGAGCTGGGCGGCCCTCTCCACCACCTCCCGGGGCAGTTCGCTCAATTTGTCGGGATTCCGGATGATGACGTGGGATCCCGGAGTACTAGCCACGTGCAACCAAAGATCGTGGGGGGCGGCGACCTTGAAGGTCAGGATGTCGTTGTCCGCATCCCCCTTTCCGATGAGGGTCTCGAAGCCCTCGATCATGATGGCGCGGTAGGCCTTGCCCTTGCCATCGGAGCGCTTGTCCAGGGGCGGTGTCTTGGTCATGGGGCGCTTCTCCTTGGGCGGATTCCGGGGACCCTGCAGCGGGGTGGGAGGCACAGGAGGATCACCCAGCTCAAGAACCTGGCGCCGGCACTCCCGCTCCAGGATGTTCAACCGGGCCAGACCTCGTTCCGCACGCTTGATGGCCGAGTACCAGCGCTGCACGGCTTTTTCTGCGGTGGCGTCAAAGGGCAGTTCCAGGGTGCTGCCATCCAGCAGTTCCACGGTTCCCGTCCGGCCCTTCAGCCGGTAGAGTTCAGCCGCGAGGCGCGTCGCTTGGGGCCTTAAGGCCAGGGTTGCCTCGTGTCGCCTGCGGTCCTCCGCCAGGGCCTCGGCATAGCGGGCCAGGCGTCGCTGTTCCTGCTGGTGTTTCCGTTCCCGCGCGGCCTTCTGGGGGTCAAGCATCAAGCGCCTTGCCCGCTCCAGGGACCAGGCGTGGTGGCGGACCCCAAGGGAGCCTTCTCCGGGGAGCACGTCGGGATGGGTGCCCTGGAGGGCCGCTTCCCAGGCTTCGCCCCACCGTTCCTGCCATCGCACCAGGGGAGGGGGCGTGCCCGCGCCGGGCACCGGGGCGGTGGCGGGGAAGGGAAGGCCCAGGCCCAGTCGAACGGGATTCAGGTCCTGGCCATCCAGGCGCAGACCGCCGCGTCCAGGAATGGCATTGAAGGCCAGACGCATGACTTCGATGCGTCCGGTGATGGCGCGGCGGCGAAAGGTCAGGCCCAGCCAGCGCTCCCGAGGGTCCCCGTCCACAGCCTCCAGTCGGGCCCCCTTCAGCTCCAGGGACCAACGGCGACTCAGGTCGGGTCTGGCTTCGGACTTGAGCCGCTGGAAAGCCTCGTCCTGCTCCCCCAGGAGCCACAGCTCCGGCGTGGGATTCAGGAGGAAGATCCAGACCCTGGCGTCTGACCGGTCAAGGCCCTTCCGTTGCGGTGCCCAGGTCACCAGAAGGGCCCGGGGGCCCACCAGGATCTGCTGCACGGAAGGCGCTTCTCCCTGCAGGCGGGCACGGGCCAAGGCGAGGAGAAGGGGAGCATCCATGCCTTCAGCCTAAGCCATGGAAGGGAGAACGTGCAGGTGGGGGCAAGGTAGAGTGGGGATCTGGAGGCCCCATGACCCGGATCCTGGATATCAGCACGACCCTGTCTTCGGCCCTGGCGGTTTGGCCCGGGGATGTTGCGTTCCACCGGGAGGTCCGCCTGTCCCACGCCCAGGGCGATGACGTGGATCTCAGTTGCATCCGCACCAGCCTCCATGCCGGAACCCATGCGGATGCTCCCAGCCACATGGTGGCCGGGACCCCCACCATGGAGGCTGCGGACCTCGAACCCTACTTCGGCCCTTGCGAGGTGATACAGGTGGCCCTGTCGCCCCGGGCCTGCATCCAGCCCGGGCATCTGTCAGGGCCCCCCAGGGCACCCAGGGTCCTCTTTCGAACCGACAGTTATCCCGACGAAACCAGGTTCACCGAGACCTTCAATGCCCTGTCTGTGGAACTGGTCCAGGTTCTTCGAAACCATGGCTGCCTGTTGGTGGGGCTGGACACCCCTTCCGTGGATCCCTTCGATTCCACCACCTTTGAAGCCCACAAGGCCCTTCTGGGGGGTGGGATGCGCTGCCTGGAGGGGCTGCGCCTGGGCTCGGTGGAACCTGGGCTCTACGAACTCGTGGCCCTTCCCCTCAAGGTGGCCGAGGGCGATGGCTCCCCCGTGCGGGCGGTTCTGGTGCAGCGGTGACCCGAACCTGGACTCCCCGCAAGGTGAAGGACCTCCAGGGGCGCCTGGAAGCGGCCTACCCTGAGGTTCGTTGTGCCCTGGACCACGGTTCGCCCTACGAGCTTGTGGTGGCCACCATTCTCAGCGCCCAGTGCACCGATGCCCGGGTGAACCTCACCACACCCGCCCTCTTCCGTCGGTACCCCAAGGCCCAGGACCTGGCCCACGCGGACCTTGGCGAGCTAGAGGCGTTGATCCGACCCACGGGTTTCTACCACACCAAGGCCCGCAACCTGATCGGGCTCGGGCAGGCCCTCGTCGCCAGGCACGGAGGGGAGGTGCCCCGGGAGCCCGAGGCCCTGGAGGCCCTGCCGGGGGTGGGCCAGAAGACCGCCAACGTGGTGCTGGCCAATGCCTTTGGGGTGCCCGCCCTGGCCGTGGATACCCACATTTTCAGGGTGGCACGGCGTCTGGGGCTCTCCTCGGCTGCCACCCCAGAGAAAGTGGAGGGGGACCTCAAGGCGCTGTTTCCAGTGTCCTCCTGGATCAACCTTCACCACCAGCTCATCTGGCACGGGCGCCGGGTGTGTCACGCCCGGAAACCCGCCTGTGGAGGCTGCACCCTGCTGGACCATTGCCCCACGGGGCTCGGGAAGGGAGTCGACCCTCACACCGGCGCGTTGGTGAACAAGGGGACCCAAGCCCCGATCGCGTCGGACGCGGGGCTGGTGGGACCCCGACGGGTGGTGTCTCTGGTGCCCAGCCTCACGGAACTGCTGGTCCAGTGGGGGCTCGCGTCCCGCCTCGTGGGGCGGACCCGGTACTGCGTGGAGCCGGCTTGGATCCGCGCCACCGTGGCAAGTGTGGGGGGGACCAAGGATCCCGACCTCCAGGCCCTGGTGGACCTGCAGCCCGACCTGGTGCTGATGGAGCGGGATGAGAACACCCTGGAGACCGCACGCGC
>CAZPUI010000642.1:0-3420 GCA_964589695.1 uncultured Solibacteraceae bacterium
TCCGCCACCATGAAGGGGATGCCCTGGGCGGAACATTCCGCCAGCAAGGGGTTGTCCCGGTCCCGTTCGATCACCAGCACCCGCTGACCCAGGGCGCGCAGGCACTCCGCCACCCGGAGGCCCGCCACCCCCAGCCCGCACACCAGGACATGGCCACGGAAGCGATAGCGGCGACGACCCTCCTGGACCGCGGTGCGCTTCTGCACCAGGGCGTTGGTCAGGATGGCGAAGAGGGCAGCGGTGAGGGTGACGCTGGCGAGCATGAGCAGGATACCCACGGCCTTGGCCAGGTCCGAGGCTTCCCGCAGGCTGTAATCCCCATACCCCACGGTGCAGAAGGTGGTCACCACGAAGTAGAGGGCGGACATCCAGGGCAGGCCCTGGCCGAAATGGAAGTAGGCGGTGGCAGTGCCCAGGAGGAGCGCGATGGTGCCCAGGATCCAGAGCAGGTAGCGGTCCAGGCCCCGCCGCCGCTGGGTCAGAACGTGCCCCAGGGGACGGATCGGGGTTCGGAGTGCATGACCCGTCCGCGGCTCATGGGCGGACACGAACCGATGCCCGGGAAGGATGGAATCCCCCTCCTGGTCACCCTTGAGCAGACAGTAGGACAGTCCTTCATGCTGCAAGGCCTGGCTCACCCCCGGGCGCAGGGCCGCATCGGCGAAGGCCACGGCGGACACTTCGGGTGCACTCAGGACCACACAGTTCCCCAGCTCACGCTCGATCTTCAGTCCCAAGGCAGGGTTCCGAAAGGAGAGCACCAGGCGCTGGGAAGGGCAGTGCTCTCGCACCCGCAAGGCCAGGTCCAGGTTTTGGCCGTCATCCTGGGCGCAGAGGAGCACCACATCCTCGGGCCGCAGACCCCAGCCCGGGACCAGGGATGGATCGTGGGGTTCTCCTTCGAGCCTGGGTCGGCCTTCCCAGGCGGACACCAGGGCTGGGCTGGGGGGTTCCAAGGGGGCCCAGGCGGCCTCCAGTCCCAGGAGGTGCACCCAGGTTCCAAGCCTTTGGGCCAAGTGGGACTGGCCAACCACCACCACACGCGCCACGGAGCACCCTCGGGAGAGGGGCTCAGGATCGATGGGAAGCCCGGGAGGCGTCAAGGGCCTCCCATGCCAGGCCTGCGGGTACTCCAAACCTGCGAGCAATGAAAGCACCCAAGACCATCACCCCCCGGGATGCGGCCGAAGCGTCCCTCCGCCAAAAGCTAAGGGGCGCAGAGCTCTCCCACGAGGTCCCGCAGGGCGACGATGGAAAAGGGTTTGGAAAGCAGGCGCACCGACCCATCCCCCTCCAGCTCGGGGCGGAAGGCCTCCAGGTCCTGGCCGCTGGCGAGGATGAAAGGAACTTCGGACCCCGACGCCCGCACCCGCCGAAGCAGTTCCCGCCCCGTGCACCCAGGCATGCGCTGGTCGCTGAGGACGCAGTCGAATTCCATCGTCTGGAAACGGGTCCAAGCATCCTCTCCGTTCGCCGCCCCCACCACCTGGGCGCCCGCCACCCGAAGCACCTCCTCAAGGGTCTCCAGCAGGTAGCTCTCGTCCTCCGCCACCAGGACCCGGAGACCCCTTAGCTGCCCCTTGTGCCCTGGGTCCGGTGGGACGCTCCCCGGGCTTGGAGCCCCCACGGCGAGCCGCGGGAAGTGCAGGGTGAAGACAGTGCCCTCCCCGGGCAGACTCGCCATTTCCACCCGGCCCTGGTGGGAGCGAACCGTACCCAGCACCACGGCCAGGCCCAGCCCCATGCCCTTGCCCACGGGCTTGGTGGTGTAGAAGGGCTCGAACACGTGCGCCTGCTGGTGCAGGGGGATGCCCTGCCCCGTGTCCTGAACCTGCAGCACCAGGTCTCCATCCGAGTCCACCTGGGTGCGGAAGGTCAAGGTTCCCCCCAGGGGCATGGCGTCCTGGGCATTCACCGCAAGGTTCGTGAGCACCTGCTGAAGCTGGAGGGCGTCGCCCCGGAGGGGCATGGGTCCATGACCCAGGTCCAGGTCCACCCGCACCAGGCCCCCCAGGATCCGATCCAACAGCTCGGCTGTCTCCTGGACCAGGTCGTTCAGGTCCAGGGGAACCAAGTCCGGAGTGCCATGGCGGCTAAAACTGAGCAGGGATTTGGTGGTGCGTGCACAGCGGGTGGCGGCTTCCTCCGCGAGGTTCAGGTGGGAGCTGGCGCCATGGTGCTCGGGAAGACTTTGTCGCGCCAGGTACAGCTGTCCCAGGATGGCGCTGAGGTGGTTGTTCACATCGTGGGCGATGCCCCCCGCCAGGGTGCCCACCGTTTCCAGGCGCTGACTCTGCTGAAGACGCTGCTGGAGCTGAAGCTTCTCCTGGATCTCGCCGTGGGCCCGCTGGAGGGCCTGCCCCAGGGTGTGGAGCTCGAGGATGGCCAGATCGGGAACCCGAGGGGTATTCCCCGCCCCCAGATGCTCAGCGGCCTCCGCAAGCTCCTGGACCGAAGTTGAAAGACGCCTTCCCAAACGTAGGCCCCAGATCAAGGGCAGCAGGAGCAGAAGGAAGGCCGCCGCCCCCAGCCCCAGGACCCCGGATCGGGCGGTGGACAGAAGATCCCGTTCAGGGATGGCCATCACCATATGCCAGGCCGTACCTTCCCGAGCGGGGACTTCCCCTCGCACCACCACGCAGGCCTCGCCCCCCACCCACGCCCTGGAACCCTCGGCGGGAACTGGGGCCTCCCCTAGGTTCCCATGGGCCCGGGCCAACACACCTCCTGAAGCCTCCAGCACCCAGAGGTGGCTGCCCGAGGTGGGACGGAGCAGCTGGAGGAAATCCTCGAAATCCTGGGGCAGCATGTCCAGCCCCAGGGCGGCGGACTCCCGGTCCTTGTCCCCCATGAGCGGCACGAGCCAGGTGAGCACCAGCCGGGACTCCGGGGGGTCCATCAGGTAGGGGGTGGACCACCGGGGTGTCTGCAACTGCCGCGCTTCCTGGTACCAACTGCGGGTTCTGGGGTCGTAGTTGCGGAGGTTGGCCGCGAAGCTTCTCTCGGCAGGACCCAGCCCGCCGGGCATAGTGTCGAACCAGGCCGTCTCCAGCCCACCCTCCTTGCGCGGGCGAATGACCCGAGCCTTCCACGGGCCCCGGTCCCGGATGAAGAGAATGGAGTGCCCACGGGCATCCAGGAGGTTCACCAGTTGACTGACATCCTGGTGGGTCAACCATGGCAGAAGGAGGGCTGCCGCCGCTTCCGGCCTGGCCGGGGTGAGCTGACCCTGGTCCCAGAGGGAGGTCACCTGCCGCCCCAGCCGTTCCACCCCTTCCAGCCGTTGGCCCAGGGACCGGACGGCGATGCGGAGCCGGGCCTGACCATCCCTTTGGGCCAGGTGCAGCAGGAGGGCCCTGGACCCCCACCAGACCAGTGCCAAAAGGATGGCCAGAACGGGAAGCTGGATGCCCAAAAGGT
>CAZPUI010000643.1:0-3416 GCA_964589695.1 uncultured Solibacteraceae bacterium
CCCTGATCCGCCGGGCCCGGGCCTGGGGACCCCGGCATCCCCCCCAGGGGGGGGCCCTGGGCCTTGTGGTGGGCTTGGGAATCCTGGGCTGGGGGGGCGCGGTGGTGGCCAGCCGCCGGGCCCGCCTCCGTGCCGAGGTGGCGTCCCGCTTCGAGGGGGCACTCCAGGAGCTGGAGTACAAGCGGCACCTGCAGGCCCTGGCCCCCCTCCACGACCGCAGTGGGGAGCGGGCGGAGGTGCATCAACGGCTGAAGGCATTGCGGGAGGAGGCCCTGGGTTTGGGCCGCCTGGGACAAGGCCCCCGGGACTTCGTGGAGGGCTGGGGCTGGCGGCTGGAAGGGCGCCCCCGGGAGGCCCTCCGGTCCTTGAAGCAGGCCTGGGACCAGGGCTTCCAGTTCCCCGGGGTGGCCCGGGCCCTGGGACTCACCTACCTGGAGGTCTTCCAGGCGGAAACGGATCAGCTGAGCCTCCAGGGTTCCCAGCGGAAGGCCGCCCTGGCCACCCTCGCCCGCACCTACCTGGAACCCTCCCTCGCCTTCATGAAGAAGGGGCGGGTGGAACCCTATGAACAGGGGCTTCACCAGGCGCGCATTGCCTTCCTGGAGGGGCGGGACGAGGAGGCCCTGGCCCTGGCGGACGCCGCCCTCCGGGTCACCCCCTGGCTCTACGACGCGCATGTGCTGGCCTACCGGGTCTGGGCCCGGCGCTCGGAACAGGCCCAGGATCTGCCTACCTTCAAGGCCTGTGGGGCCCAGGCCGAGGGGCGGGTCCTGGCGGCCCTGGCCCTGGCCCGGGGGGCCAGTGAGCTGCACCTGCTCCACGCTGAATGGAATGTGTCCCGTTCCCAGCAATTGAACCGGCGTTTCGGCCAGCTGGTACCCGAGGGGCTGAGCCAGGCCCTCGCCCGGTGCGATGAGGTGCTGGCGGTGGAGCCGAACCTGGCCTGGGCCCATGCCCTGCGCTCCAGCGCCTGGCTGAAGCTGGGGCTGGACCGTTTGTACGGCGTCAAGGGTCCCCATGCCGCCCGGGACTGCTTCGCCCGGGCCCTGGCGGATGCCGACCGCGCCATGGCCCTGGATCCCGGGGATCCGCGCTGTGGGGTGGCCCAGGCCTGGGCCCTCACCATGACCGCCGACGGCGCAACCCCGGCGGAGGCCTTGCCCCTGCTGGAGCGTGCCCTGGCCACCACCCAGGGGGCCCTGGACAAGGATTCCCGCCTCCCTGCGGCCTACCGGCTGATGGCGGTGGTGCACCAGCAGCTCTACTTCCAGAAAACGGCCTTGGGACAGGCTGCCGAGGTCCATGTGAGGGCCAGTGCCGATGCCTGCCTGGCGGCGCATCGCCAATGGCCCGAGGTGGGGGAGTTCATCGCCATGGCCATGGACTACTTGGCTCCCCTCGTCCTGCAGCGCTTCGAGGAGGGAAAGCCCGCCGAGGCCGATGCCGAAATGGCCCAGATGATCGCGCGCCTGGAGGAGGCCCTGGCGCGCCAAGGGGACAACCACCGCCTCCTCATGACCCTGGTGGAGGCCCATCGTGTCCGCAGCTGCCTGCAGGGACTCTCCGGCGCGTCCCCCCGGGCCGCCCTGGCCAGGGGCTTGGCCCTGCTGGACCAGTGCCAGCCTTCCCAGCGCTTTCACCAGTCCTACCTGGATGTGCGCTTCACCCTGGACTACATGAAGGCGCTGGAGCTGCTGGAGGATGGCGGCGATCCGCGCCCCCAGCTTCGTCGCATGAAGGAGGTGCTGGACCAGGCGGTGGTCGAAAGGGTTTCCGAGGACTGGCTCTGGCTCAACCGGCTTTGCTGGCGCTGCCTGGAGGCCCAGATACCCCGGTCCCCCGGGGAAACGCGCCCCGTGGTGCGGGCGCGGGAGCTGGGGGGGAGCGAAGGGTCGAAGTACCACATCCCCCTCCAGGCCGCCCAGGGGGCCCTCCTGGTGCTCCAGGCACCGGGGACCGGTCCCGGTCGCACCGCGGCCCTGAAGAAGGGACGGGAACTCATGGCCCAAGGCTTCCAGGGGGACCGCACCCTGGCCTGGCTGTTCAGGAACGAGTGGAAGCGAGTGGAGACACTGGGCCCAGGGTCCTGAGGTTTGCGGTAACTGGACTCAACGCGGCATCTCCGTGTTTCAATCCTTGAAAGGCCAATGTTGTCAGGGTATTGATCTCCAACACTGTGCGCGCAAGCAAGGGGGCCACGATCCTTCTCCATCACAATCGAGAATTTGCAGTAATGACATGGAATAAATGGGCACCTACCTTGCTTTTGAAATTTTAAAACCAAAATAAATAATAACCACGAAAGACACGAATGACACGAAAATAGAATTGTGCATCTTGGTCTAAATTTAATTTTTCGTGTATTTCGTGTGTTTCGTGGTTCATTGCTTATCTAATAAGGATCGTTTCGCCAACCTGCCTGTTTCTGGCATACATCACTGTTTACGAGTGGTATGTTGCTTTCCTATGATGTATAACCTTTGCCGAACTTCGTGACAGGTACCTGCCAAATTAAGTATTTAAGCGATTGTCGGCGATGAGCAGCGACAACCGGTGAAACGCAGACTGCAAAACGCCAGGATCGTCAAGATTGGACCTGAGTGTTCTCAGTGATTGAGCGTGAATTCAAACCGCCACCATTGCCACTCGCAGGGTGCGGGGTCTACAGTGGGAACACCCCGTGCCGCCCATGCCCCAGCTGGTCCTGTCCGTCGATCCCGATGCCGAGATGCCCCTCTTCCTCCAGATCGTGGCGGGGGTGGAGCGGGCCATTCGGGAGGGCCGCCTGAGGCCCGGTGAGGGCCTTCCGGGCTCCAGGGCCCTGGCGGAGCAGTTGGGCGTGAACCGCAACACGGTGGTGGCGGCCTTCCAGGAACTGGCGGCGGAGGGCTGGATCGAATCCCGGGGGGCGGCGGGCTCCTTCGTGGCGGAGCGCCTGCCCAAACGGGAGGGACGTCGGGGGCTTCAGCCCCCCGGAACCTCCAAGCCCTTCTTCCAAGTCAACGCCGCACCGACCAAGGCCGAGGCCCGGCCCTTCTCCGAGGACATCCTGTCCTGCCTCACGGGGGAGGGGGACCCCCGGCACCTGCCGGCGGCCGCCCTGGCCCGGGCCTATGGCCACGCCGCCCGGACCCGCCAGGGGCGAGCCTTCCTCCCCGAACACCCCCAGGGGTTGGTGCGGCTGCGCAACGCCCTGGCCTCCTTCCTGGGGGCCACCAAGGGACTGCGGGGCACCCACGAACACCTCCTCATCGCCCTGGGGGTCAGGGAGTCCCTGGTGCTGATCTGTCGCGCCCTGCTCCAGCCTGGGGATGGGGTGGGGGTGGAGGCCCTCAGCTCCCCCCGCCATCGGGAGGCTTTGCGGGAGGCGGGGATGGTGCCCGTGGCCCGGCCCCTGGACGGGGAGGGCCTCCTCC
>CAZPUI010000644.1:0-3415 GCA_964589695.1 uncultured Solibacteraceae bacterium
GGGGCCCCGTTGGTGGTGTGCAGGTCCAGGAGGCAGGCGGGGTCGAAATCCCGGTGCATGGCCAGCAGCCATTGAGCGTTGGCCGTGGCCGCCTTCATCATGTCCCGGTTCAGGTCCAGACCAAAGGCGTTCTCCAGGGGTCCCACCCCCCCCGCGGGGTTGGGTTGGTGGGTGCGGTTCCGAGGATCCAGGGCATCGGTGCCATCGGCGTTGTAGGTGGGAAGGGTGACGATCTCCAGGCTCTTGCGCAGGGTCGGGTGCTTCCCCAGGACCAGTTCCCGCATCACCAGCTGGATCGCGTCCTTGCCCTCCACCTCGCCGGCGTGGATGTTGCCGTTCAGGTAGACCCGCAGGGGCCGCGGACCCGTGGCCGCCAAACGCCAGGCCCGGAGGGGCTTCCCAGTCTCAGTGGTGGCGGGGGCCCCCTTGGGCTGGTAGGGCCGCAGTCCAGGCGCGCGCTTGGCCAGGGCCTCCATGAAGACCTTCACATCCGCCACCGTGCTCGTCTGCTGGTACTGGGTGCGTTCGAAGACGGTCTGGGGCAAGTCCTGGGCCAGGACCATGGCGCCTGCAAGGAAGAGTGCACAACGCATAGCAACCTCCGAACGAGGCCATGCCTCGCATTAAGAGCATAAGAAACCGACAGCTCATCAAGGCCAATCGCCCCTTCGTCCAGACTTCAAGGGAGACACCTTGGGCCATCCGATCCCTTGTCCCATCCTTGGTGCGGGTTACCAAGGGAGGGGGCCCTGGCCCCCGGAACCAGGACGGCGGAAGTCCTCGTTCCGGGGGCCATCTCATGCCCCTAGAAGATCTTGTCGAACCAGGCGTCCTCGATCACCTGGCTGGTCTTGGACAAAGTCTGTCCATGGACCTTCAGCACGAAGGTGTACTCACCGGGTTCCACGGGAACGGTGCCACCAAAACTGGGCATGCCGGCCGGGGCGCCCCCGGGACCTCCGGGCCGCCGTCCCTCGGGCCGGGCGGCTTCGGCCTTGGCATCGGCCACCACGGGAGGCGTGGCCCGCATCGTCCAGAGCACCTGGTTCACCCCAGGGCTGCCGCTGCTGGTGGTTTCGGCGATGACCCGAGCACCCTTCAGCACCTGGACCTGCACCTCGGCCTTCTCCTTCAGGTGGTAGTTCACCACCATGCCCGCGGGCTCGCTGGGGCCGCGGAAGTTGGTGGTGGCGGCGACCTTGGCGACGCCTGGAACCCACTTGACCCTAGGTTTCACATCGAAGAGGTGGGCAGGCTTGGCCAGCACTTCGGCATTCAGCTCCTGCAGCACACTGATGTCGGCGATGAAGATGCCCCGTCCATGGGTGCCCACGATGAGGTCCCGTTCCCTGGGATGGATCTGGAGGTCATACACCGGGGTGGTGGGCAGGTTGTTGCGGAGCGGGTTCCAGATGGCACCGCCATCCACGCTCACATAGAGCGCGAAGTCCATGCCCGCGAAGAGCAGGTTGGGATTCCGGGTATCCTCCCGCACCACATTGAGGTTCTTCATGGGCAGGTTGCTGGCGATGGAGGTCCAGGTCTCGCCAAAGTCCGTGGTGCGGTAGGCGAAGGGGCGGAAGTCATCCCGGTGGTAGCCCGCGAAGGTGACATAGGCCGTGCCCGGGGCGTGGCGGGAGGCGGTGATGCTGCTCACCCAGTAGCCCGGGTGACCTGGGATCTTGTCGTTGAGCTTCTTCCAGTCCTTGCCCCCGTTGCGGGTGACCCAGACATTGCCATCGTCCGTGCCCGCCCAAAGAAGGTCTCGGTGGAGGGGGGACTCGCTGAAGGTGCTGATGGTGCAGTACTGGATGTTGCCATCGCCCCCCTTGCCCGTGGTGAGCTTGGCGGGGTCGTTGGTGGAGAGATCGGGGCTGATGACCTCCCAGGCATCCCCCCGGCTCGTGGACTTGAGCACCTTGTTGGCGCAATGGTAGACCAGGCTGGGATCGTGGTGGGAGACGGCGATGGGCGCATTCCACTGGTAGCGCAGGCTGGGATCCCGGTGCCGAATGCCCTTGCTTTCACCCGTGAGCAGATCCGTGCGGCTGATGGCCCCGTTCTGGCTTTCGTTGTAGAGGTAGCGGTTGGTGGTGAGGTCCACAACGTTGTACATGCCGTCCCCACCGCCCACGGTCTGCCAATCCTCGAAGACGATGGGGCGCCCGTTGCGCTTGGTGCTGGGACCGCGCACGGACCCATTGTCCTGGAGCCCGGCATAGACGTTGTAAGGCTGGGCCATGTCGTAGCCCACCGCGTATAGCTGGGCCAGGGGCAGTTCGTCCGGGTGGTACCAGGTCTTGCCGGCGTCCCAGGTGATGCCCAGGCCGTGGTCGTAGCCCAGGAGCATGTGGCTGGAGTTGGCGGGATCGATCCACAGGGCGTGGTTGTCCCCGCCGAAGCTGAAGGCGCTCTTCCAGGTCTTGCCGCCATCCGTGGACTCCGACACGCCCACGCTGAGGACGTACAGATGGTCGGCATTGTTGGGATCCACCCGAATGTCCATGTAGTAGTAGCCGGGCCCTCCGCCCACCGTCTGCTTGTCGGGACTCACCTTCTTCCAGGTCTCACCAGCATCCTCGCTGCGGTAGACCTCCTCCCCCACCATCCCCCGGGAGGCCTTGCCGGCCCGCAGCTCCGCCAGCCGGTCCGCATCGCTCATGCCGGGTTTATTGGCATTCTCGACGTTGGCATAGAGGATCCGCGGATTCTTGGGATAGAGATCCAGGCCGATGCGTCCCACCATCCCACCGGGCAGGCCCTTGGTGAGCTTCTTCCAGGTCTTGCCGCCATTGGTGGACTTGTAGATGCCGCTGGCGGGACCCGCCAGGTTGAAGGTCCAGGGCTTGCGCTCCCGGTCATAGATCGTGGCGTAGAGCGTGTCGGGGCTCTTGGGATCCATGAGCACATCCGCCGCACCCACGAAGCGATCGCCATCCTTCACTTCCAGGCTGCGGGTCCAGGTCTTGCCGCCATCCGTGGTCTTGTAGATACCCCGCTCGGCGTTCTCGGAGAACATGTGGCCCAGGGCCGCCACGTAGACCACATCGGGGTTGGTGGGATGGACGACGATGCGGCCGATGTGGTGGCTGTCCTTCAGGCCCACGTTGGCCCAGGTCTTGCCGCCATCCGCGCTGCGGTAGATGCCATCCCCGTGGTACATGCTGCGGGACATGTTGCCCTCGCCTGTGCCCACGTAGAGGATTTTGGGGTTGGAGGGTGCGACGGCGATATCGCCGATGGAGATGACGGTGCCGGGGTCAAAGATGGAATCCCAGCTCTGGCCGTGGTTCACGGTCTTCCAGAGGCCCCCGGAGCCCGTGGCGGCATGGATGGTGCCCGGTTCCTGAAGGGGAACGGCCAAGTCCGTGAAAGCACCGCTCTGCCGGGTGGGCCCCACATTCCTGAAGGTGAA
>CAZPUI010000645.1:0-3408 GCA_964589695.1 uncultured Solibacteraceae bacterium
TCTTCAACAGCCTGAACTCCATCAGCGCCCTCACCACCATCGATGCGAAACGGGCCCGGGAGATGTGCGTCCCCCTCTCCGACTTCCTGCGCAAGAGCCTGAAGCTGGGGGAACGCCGATCCGTGAAACTGGCGGAGGAAATGGACCTGCTCACGGCCTACCTGACCATCGAACGGATTCGGTTCGGGAGTCGCCTCCACACGGAGCTGCACCTGGATCCCGCCGTCCAGGAGGTAGGGATCCCCCCCCTGCTCCTCCAGCCCCTGGTGGAGAACGCCATCAAGCACGGCATCGCCCAGATTCCCGAGGATGGCACCATCAGCCTCTCCGCCACGGCTAGGGGCAGCTCCGTGGAGATCCGGGTGGAAAACCCCGTGGACCCCGACAGTGAAGTGCCCAAGGGCCTTGGCATGGGCCTTCGGCAAGTCAGGCAGAGGCTTCTGGGTCGCTATGGCGAGGACGTGCGCTTCGAGGCCGGTGTGGTGGAGGGCATCCACCGCATCTTCATGACCTTCCCCAAAGAACCGATGCATCCATGAATCTGGAGACCCCATGAGTGACCGCACCTTCACCGCCATGATCGTGGACGACGAAGAACTGGCCCGGGCCATCGTCAAGGAGCACCTGGTGCCCCACGGCGAAATCCAGATCGTGGCGGAGTGCAGCAATGGGTTCGATGCCGTCAAGGCCGCCACGGAGCTGAAACCCGATCTGCTCTTCCTGGACATCCAGATGCCCAAACTGGATGGCTTCGAGGTCCTGGAGCTCCTGGATCCGCGCCCCACGGTCATCTTCATCACGGCCTACGACCAGCATGCCCTGAAGGCCTTCGAAGTCCACGCCGTGGACTACCTGATGAAGCCCTTCGCCGTGGACCGCTTCGAGGAAGCCCTCCAGCGGGCCAAGGCCCGCTCCAGCCAGGGCACGGTCTCCGGTCCCCAGCCCACGGAACTCTCTGCCACCGCCAAGAGCGACTGGCCCCTGGACCGCATCGTGGTGCGGGATGGCACGAAGGTCACCCTCATTCCCTTGGCCAAACTGGATTACATCCAGGCCCAGGACGACTACGTCCTGCTCAAGACCCCGGAGAAGGGCCACCTCAAACAGCAGACCCTCTCCAGCCTGGAGACCCGGCTGGATCCCAAGCGCTTCCTGCGCATCCACCGCAGTTTCATCATCCAGATGGACCGGCTGGCTCGCCTGGAGCAGACGCCCACGGAAAGCTGGGTGGCCGTCCTGACGGATGGCACCAAGCTCCCCGTGAGCAAGAGCGGCTACGCGCGACTGAAGGACATCCTGGAGGAAAAGGCTTAGCTATTCCCCTTCTCCAGGGGTCTCAGGCGTGGCCTCGGCGGCACCCTCTTCTTCGGGGGTAGTGTCCTTCTGCAACTTCTTCTGAAGTTTCTCTTCCTTCTTGCGCTGCTTCGCCAGTTCCTTTTGCCGCTTCTCGAAGTTGTAGTTGACCCTCGCCATGCACCATCCCTTCCATCGAAATCAAGCTCCATGCAGCCCCACGGGATCACAACCCGCACCGTGAACAGCTGCAACACCTGCAAGCATCGGAGGGTCCGAAGCCCGTGGTGTCTGCCCAGTGTATCCACTGGAAGGCCCTGTTTCTCGGATCAGGTGCTGCGAAAGCGTGGAAAAGGAACGAGCCTCTGGTGAGTGTGGCTCTCCCCCGAGGCCCTTCCTCCCATTCGAAATCGCGCAGCGATCTCGAATTACTTCCAGCTGTTCAACACCCGCATGTAATTCGCCCGCTCGAAGGCCAGGGGGTTGGGGCTCTTCTGCAGGCTCATGCTGCCGCGCATCTGGGCCAGGGACTCGTACTCGTGCGCCTCCATCCAGGCCACCATGTCCTGCTTGACCTGGGCGAGATGGCCGGGACCATGCTTCAGAAGTGCGCTGGTGAGTTGCACCACCGTCGCCCCCGCCATGATGGCCTTAAGGGCGTCCTGGGCGGTGTGCACACCGCCCGTGAGGGCCATGGGCAGTTTCAGCTGCCCATAGAGAATGGCGGCCCAACGCAGCCTCAGCAGGAGCTCGCTGGAATCGGAGAGGTGGAGGGTGGATTCGACTTCCAGGTCATCGATGTTGATGTCGGGCTGGTAGAAGCGGTTGAAGAGCACCAGGCCGTCCACACCGGTGGATTCCACCTGCCGGGCAAAGTGGGCCACGCTGCTGAAGAAGGGGGAAAGCTTCACCGCCACGGGGATCTTGATGAAGGACTTCACGCCCCTGATGATGTCCAAGGTGCGCTTCTCCACCGTGTCCCCGGATTCCTGGCAGTCGGTGGCCATGAAGTAGATGTTGAGCTCCAGGGCGTCGGCCCCAGCATCCTCCATCTTGCGGGCCATATCGATCCAGCCCACCGGAGTGGAGGCATTCAGGCTGGCGATGACGGGGATCCGAACTGCGGACTTGAGCGCAGCCACACGCTCCAGGTAGGCATCCGGCCCGAGCTTGTACTGGGCGGGATCGGGGAAGTAGGACAGGGCCTCGGCAAAGGCCTCGCTGTGCAGTTCCATGTCCTGGATGGTGCCGAACTGCTCCCGGGTGATCTGCTCCTCGAAGAGGCTGTGCATCACCAAGGCGGCAGCGCCTGCGTCCTCGGCCCGTCGCGCGGAACCCAGGTCCGTGGTGAGGGGACCCGCCCCCACGACGAGGGGATTCTCGAGCTTGAGGCCAAGGTAAGTGGTGGAAAGTTGCATGGTTCGCCTCCTTCGCGAGGTTGGGTCATGGGTGGTCTGATGCAGAGGACTTCCCGCAGGTTACTCCCCCACCCCGGGGCTTGACAGACGTACGAGCGGAAAAGCACACGGGCCCCCGAGGGGGCCCGCGTCAGCCGGGGAGAGACGAGCTATTCAGCAGCCTTCTGGGGCATCACGAGCTTGGCCATGTTTTCATAGGTGGCATAGCGGTTCGTGACTTCCATCTGGGCCTTGGCCATGAGGTGCTTGAAGGCCTCGGGGTACATCTGCTCGACCATGCGGTAGCGGGTCTCGTTCTTGACGTACTCGGACAGGGGCACCTTGGGCGCGGGGCTGTCCATGATGAGGGGGCTTTCGCCCTTCTCGATGCGCCGGGGGTCGAAGCGGTAGAGCGGCCAGTGGCCGGAATCCACCGCCAGCTTCTGCTGCTCGCAGCCGTTGATCAGGTCGAAGCCGTGTGCGATGCAGTGGCTGTAGGCGATGATGATGGACGGGCCGTCGAAGCTATCCGCTTCCTGGAAGGCCTTCACGGTCTGGATGTCCTTGGAGCCCACGGCCACCTTGGCCACATAGACATTGCCATAGGCCATGGCGATCATGCCCAGGTCCTTCTTGGGCTGGGACTTGCCACCCATGGCGAACTTGGCGGCGGCACCCGTAGGCGTGGCCTTGGAGGCCTGACCACCCGTATTTGAGG
>CAZPUI010000646.1:0-3407 GCA_964589695.1 uncultured Solibacteraceae bacterium
GCTTGGCCTTATCCGCTTCGAAGATGTCCTGCAGCGCCATGAAGGCCGAGCTCATGGCGCTGTGGGTGGCCTTGCTGCGGCGCCAGTAGATCCAGCCCCGTTGTTCGAGCCAGAGGCCCAGACGGTCCAGGAGATACACCCCCAGTCCTGCCACCAGGATCCAGGCCACTGTCTTGAGTCCGTTCATGGGGTCTCCTCAGAAGCCTGATGTGGGGCGGACATGCGCCCCCGCACCATCCGCCGCAGGGCAGGGTGGGTGAGGTGGGTGGAGGTTTCCAGGCGTGCCTCCGCCTCCAGGGCCAGGATCCAGGGCGCGGCCATGCCCAGGACGACGCTGGTCTCGGGGAGCTGGAGGCTCGCATCCAAGGCCAGAAGGGCCTGGTGCGCCAAAGGGGGCAGGGTGGACCAGCGGGAAGCCAGGAGGGCCTCGGCCTGGGGCCCCTGGAGGGGGGGCTGGACGAGGTTCAGCAGGGCCTCAAGGCTGAGCCGGGGATGGAGGAGCAGGTTGGCCAGCACCTGGGTGTCCCGCACCTTCCACACCAGGGGCCAGAGGGGCGGGGGGGCCAGGAGGGCCAGGCTGCGTCGTATGCCCAGGGAGAGGCTGGGCCACTGCATCTGGAGCTTGTCCAGGGCAAAGGTGCGGGCCTGGGGGTGGGCGGTGGCGTCCTGGGCCACCTGGGCCAGGGCCTTCCAGGTCAGCCTGGGCAGGAGGGTGGCCCGGAGGTGGGCCGGGGCCTTGGGATGCTGGGCGATCCACCGCAGCAGTTCCGGACGCTTGCGCACGTCCTCCACCTGGGCTGCGGCCTCCAGCCAGCCCTTGGGCGGGTCCGGGCGGCGGAGCAGCCGCAGGAACTGGGGCCAGCCGAGTTCCGGGGGCAGGGACCAGGCTTCGGTCATTCCGTGTAGGTGATGCGGAGGAGCCAACCGCTGCCCCGCTCGATGGAGAGGCGTGCCCGGTCCTGGAAGCGGAAGGTCCAGCGTTCCACCGGCTGCCAGGGGGGGCCGTTACGGCCGGTCCGGAACCGCTTCCAGTCCTGGGGCGGTGTCTCCAGGATCTCCTTCAGGCGGGGCCTCAGGGCTCGCATCTGCTTGAGCCAGGCGGATACGTCCTGCAGATTGGCCTTAAGCTGGGGTTCCCGCTGAAGCAGGGCCTGCAGCCCATCGTCGGTGGCCAACGCCTTGGCCAGGGCCTGGAACTGCCGGGCCACCCGGAGTCGGCGTGCCTTCATGACATTCCCCATGACCTGGGAAACTTCCTCGCCCTCCAGGAGGTCCACGCTGGTCAGACCCTCCCCCGAGGGTGGGGGCGAGCCTGGGGGGGTGGTTTCTGCGGTCACCGCGAGCCACGTGGGGGCACCCGGTTCACGGTAGACCGCCTGCACTTGTCCCGGCGAGTCCATGGGCAGGTAGCGATCGTAGCGCTCCTGCGGTTCGGTGGATGGGGGGATGGTGCGTGTGCGGTAGGTGCGCGCCATGTCCAGGAATGCCGCCAGATCTGGATGGGCCTCCTGGAGCTGGGGATTGCGCTGCCAAAGCGCCTGGGTCTCCTGATCTGTGCGCAAGGCCTTGTCCACCATGCGGATATAGGGCCAGTTCAGGTGTCGGTTGGCGGTGCCAAACCCCACCAGCACGGTGATGCCCACGGTGAGCACCACGGCGATCACCGCCAGCACGGGCAGGATCTTCCACCAGGATCGACGCCGGGTGGGGGGAGCATCGTAGGCATTCCAGGCGCTGTTGGTCATGGAAGCAGCATACGACCAGGCAGGGGGTCCGTTGAGGGTTTACTGGCCTTCTGCCGGACCGCCAGCCAACGGTTCACGTTGATTTGCGCGACGGCTTCTGTCGGGGCAGTGGTTTAGGGGTGAAGTTGTTTTAACGCGAGGGCTTCGGCCACACTGGGGCCATGGCCGGGGCATTCACCATTCTGGGCAGGGGCAGGGCCGGCCGGGCCCTGGCGGAGGCCTGGGGGGATCGGGTCACCCTCCTCCACGGTGGGGCACGGCCCGTGGGTCCGGTGCTCCTGGCGGTGCCCGACCACGCCATTGCATGGGTGGCCGAGGGGCTCGAGGGGCCCGTGGTGCACCTCAGCGGCAGCTTCCACCAGGAGGGACTGGCCAGCGCACACCCTCTGGTGAGCTTCGATGGGACGGCCAAGGACTGGGCGGGTGTGCCCCTTGCCCTCACCGGGGAGGTCCCCGCGCCCATGGTCCAGGCCTTTCGGGACTTGGGCTTCCTGCCCTTCGAACTGCCTCCGCACCTCAAACCCCTCTACCACGCCTGCGCGGTCCTGACCTCCGCCCACGCCGCCACCCTCTGGCTGGGGGCCGGGGAGCTCCTCGCCCAAGCGGGGGTGCACCTGCCGGGGCGCGGCCTCCTTCCCCTGGTCCAGGCGACCCTGGACAACATTGCCCGGCACGGGGTGGCGGGCCTCACGGGACCCTTCGTGCGGGGGGACGAGGCCACCATCCAGCGGGATGTGGAGGCCCTCCCTGAGCCCTGGGCCCGCTGGTTCCTGGAGCTGGGCCACGCCAGCGATCCGATGCGGAAGTCCCCATGAGCCAGCCCCCATCGGATGCCCAGGCCCTCCTGCCCCGGCTGGTGGACGCTCTGGGAATGGAGGCCCAGCTGGTGGTGGTGGGGGGGGCCGTGCGGGACCTCCTCCTGGGGCGGGAGGGTGGCGATTGGGATCTGGCCACCGCCCTCTTTCCCGACGAGGTCCTGCGCCGCGCCCGGAAGGCCGGCCTGCGGGCCATCCCCACGGGTCTTCAGCACGGAACGGTCACCCTGATGGTGGAGGGGATCCCCTTCGAGGTCACCACCTTCCGGGGGGACGGCGACTATGGGGACGGGCGCCGCCCTGATTCCGTGCGTCTGGGGGTGCCCTTGGAAGAGGACCTGGCCCGCAGGGACTTCACCGTCAACGCCATGGCCCTGCCCGTGGCCGCGGTGGGCGATTCGCGCTGGGCGTCCTTCCTGGTGGACCCCTTCGGAGGCCGGGAAGACCTGGTCCGCCGCCGGATCCGGGCGGTGGGGGACCCTTGCCTGCGCTTCCAGGAGGATGGTCTCCGTCCCCTGAGGGCCTGCCGCTTCCTGGCCCAGTTGGGTTTCGAGCTTGATCCGGCCACCGGCGAGGCCATTCCCCACAGGTTGGAGGTGGCTTCCCGGGTGGCGGTGGAGCGGGTCCTGGTGGAACTGACCAAGCTGCTCCAGGGGCCCGAGGCGCCCCGGGGGCTCCAGGCTCTGGCGGACACGGGCTTGCTGGACCTCTGGCTGCCGGAGCTGCGGCCCATGATCGGCTGCCTCCAGAACAAGCACCATGCGTGGCCGGCGTGGGAGCACACCCTGGCGGTGGTCCAGGCGGCCCCCCGGGAGCCCCCTCACCGCCGGGCGGCCCTGCCTCCCGG
>CAZPUI010000647.1:0-3405 GCA_964589695.1 uncultured Solibacteraceae bacterium
ATCACCTGCCGGAAGTCGTGCTGCCACAGCAAACGCGCCCTGGCCTGGCGCCCCACGAACCCGACGGGATCCTCCAGGCTCTCCTGGTACAGGGCGCGGTAGGCCTCCAGACTGCCCACCTTGGCTTGGGCGCTGAGGGCAGTCGAGGGCTGCAGAAGTCCGGGACCAGCCATGAATCCTCCCACTCGAATGACGAGATGCGCAGTGGGATGGCATGGAGGCGGACCCTGTGACGTTTGTCACACCAATGTAAGACTCAATGCCGCTCGGAACTTTGCAACACCGGGAGCACGGAACAAGCACGGGGACCTTTTTCGGTGGTGCAAGGCGTCCACGGCTCGGCAGGTCCGTGCAGCCAGGTTTTTTGACCACCAAGAAGGAATGGAAGGTCAACCAGACCCTGGCCGCCCAGGTTTGCCCGCGCTAGAGTGGGCCTTACCACCAAGGAAGACTCATGAAGCGTCGCACCCATTGGATCCTCTGGCCCAGCCTCACCCTCCTGACCCTGGGGGCCTATCGCGCCTATCGCGTGCGCACCCGCCCCGAGGAGACCCTTTTCACCGTGGAGGCCGTGCGAAGGCAGGACCTGCGGGACACCCTCTCCGGGGGTGGCGAGATCCAGGTGCGCACCCGCATGAACGTAGGCACCCCCGTGCCCGGGGAGATCCAGCAGGTGCACGTCCGGGAGGGCCAGTGGGTGCGGGCGGGGGATCCCCTCGTCACCCTGGCACCCGGCCGATTCGGGGCCCAACTGGGCCAGCAGGGCGGAACCCCCACCCTCGTGCGGGCCCCCATCGGTGGTCGTGTGCTGGGACTCCAGGCGGAGCGGGGCGAAATGGCCCTGGTGGGCCACCCCAGCCAGGCCGGGGCCCTGCTCATGGCCATCGCCGACATGGGGAAACTGCTGGCGGACATGAAGGTCGGCGAATTGGACCTGCCTCGACTGAAAGAGGGGGCCGTGGCGGAAGTGCAGGTGGAGGCCCTGCGGAACAGGGTTTTCCAAGGCAAGGTCCTCAGCGTGGGGGCCGTGGCGGAGCGGCGCAACCCGGGCTTCGGGGGCGGCCAGGAAGGCCAGAGCTACCGGGTCCGGGTGCAGTTGAAGGGCACCCCCCAGGAACTGGGAGCCCTCACACCTGGCATGAGTTGTCGGGTGGTGATCCTCGCCGCGGAGGTGAAGGATGTCCTTGCCGTGCCACTGCCGGCCCTGCTGGAAAGGGAGGATCGCCGCCAGGAGGGCTACGGCCTCATCCACCCCAACCGCAGCGTGGTCTTCGCCTACCGGGAGGGCAAGGTGGTGGAACAGCCCCTGAAGCTGGGCCTGGTGACCCGACGGGCCGCCCAGGTGCTGGAGGGTCTGAAGCCCGGGGACCAGGTGGTGACGGGTCCTTCGAAAGCCCTGCTGCAGCTCAGCTCGGGTCGCACCATCAAAGTAAAGGGCCAGGGATGAACCTCCGCGACCCCTGGCGGGCCGCCTGGAGGAGCCTGGGGGCGAATCGCCTGCGAAGTGCCCTCACCATCCTGGGCATTCTCATCGGCGTGGGTTCGGTGGTGGCCGTGGTCCAGCTGACCAAGTCCCTGGAGATGCGAATTCTGCAGGAGCTGCGCCGCACGGGGGCCTACAGTTTCCGCGTGCAGAGCCTCATCCCCTACGATCGAGAGGCACCCCGTCGGCGCCGGGAACCCCTGGGGCGGGACCAGATCCAGGAACTGCGCCGTCTCCTGCCCTCCCTCCAGGTGGCCTCCCCCTCCGCCCAGGGCTGGGAGCCCTTGGAATTGCGGGGGCGAGGACAGCGCAGCAGCCACAGCTGGCAGGCTGTGGATGAGCAGGGACTGGGCCTGGCCAATCTGGAACTGGCTGCGGGTCGCGGTTTCACCACCGGGGACTGCCTGGGCCGGGCCCCCGTGGCCATCCTGGGCAGTGCGGTGGCGGAGCGCTTCATGCTCGGGGAAGCGAGCCTGCCCCAGCATTTGACCCTGGAAGGCCATGAGGTCGAGATCATCGGCATCCTGAAACCCCGGCTGAACCCCCTGGGGGAGGGGGATGACACCTGGGGCGTCAACGCAACGATCTTCCTCCCCTACGGTGCCTTCCCTTCACTCCTGTCGGCCCGAATCCTGGGCGATCCCGACTGGCAGATCCTCATGGGCCTGGACCAGCCCCACGCCGCGGCGGAGGAGGCGCTTCGGGAGGCCCTTCGCCAGGTGCGGGGCCTGAGGGCGGCGGAAAAGGACAATTTCACCCTGCGGGCCGACAAACAGGCGGAGGACCGCATCCAGAAGGCCACCACCATGCTCCTGTGGGCCTCCACGGGCCTCATGTCCATCAGCCTCCTGGTGGGGGGCATCGGGGTGATGAACATCATGCTCGTGACGGTCACGGAGCGGACCCGGGAGATCGGGCTGCGGATGGCGGTGGGGGCACGGCGCAGCGCCATCCTGCTGCAGTTCCTCGTGGAGTCCGTGGCCCTCTGCCTGGGTGGGGGCGCCCTGGGACTGGTGCTGGGGCTGCTGGTGGGCGAGGTCCTGGCCCAGGTGCTCTTCAAGATGGTGAGCCTGCCCAGCCTGGGGGCCGTCCTCGTGGCGGTGTTCGTGCCCCTGGGGGTGGGCCTCTTCTTCGGCCTCTGGCCCGCCCGGCGGGCGGCCCGCCTGGATCCCATCGAAGCCCTGAGGTCCGAATGAGGGCCCTGGGCGATCATTTCCGCACGGCGCTCCGGAACCTGGCCGGACACCGGCTGCGCACCCTGCTCACCTCCCTGGGCATCGCCATCGGGGTGTTTGCCGTGGTCGCGGTCGTGAGTGCCCTCACCAGCATGGAAGGCCGCATGCTCAAGGACATGGGGGCGGACAAGGGGCAGATCCTTCGCCTCCAGTCAGCCTCCGAGGGTGGGCGACGTCGCAGCCCCGCCTTCAGGGAGGAGGAGATCCAAGAACTTCGACGGGAAGTGCCCCAGATCGAACTCACCTCCCGCACCGCCCACCTTGCGTACCAGCCCCTGCGCTTTAGGGATACCACCCGACAGGGTGGCATCCAGGCCGTGGACCCCGAGGCCTTCGCCCTGGGGAGCCTGGAACTGGACTGCGGACAGGCCTTCACATCCTCGGACACGGCCCATGGCCAACCGCTGGCAATCCTGGGGTCCAAGCTGGCCATGGAGTTGGGGGTGGGTCCCGAAGCCCTGGGACAGACGCTTTTCCTGGGCTCAGAACGGGCGGAAGTGGCAGGCATCCTCGCCTCGACGGGGGGTCCCCTGAGTTACTTCCTGGACCAGGCGGTCCTCGTCCCCTTCGGTAGTTTCAAGTCCATTGGAGCCGCCGGCTACGCGCGCCCCCGCCGGACCCTGCAGAGGGCCCCTGCCCTTGGCACTTAAGAGGCCCGGGACCGGGGTCACCAAGCCCCCCGCGCCC
>CAZPUI010000648.1:0-3391 GCA_964589695.1 uncultured Solibacteraceae bacterium
AGAGGTGGATGTGGCCGTCACCGGGAACCGTTCCTATCCGGGCCTCCTCTTCCGACAGGTTTCCAAGGGGAATGCCGAGCGGGTCTACCTCCGCCCCCACCGGGCCACCGCCGCCCGCTACCCGGATGTGGTCCAGTATCTGCCCATGTTCAACGGTGTCGACTCCTGGCAGCTCTATTCCGGTCCTGGGTTCACCGCCTTCAGCCCCGTTCCTGCGGGTCAGTGGGTCCACCTCAAGGTGGAATTCAAGGGCACCCAGGCCCGGGTCTTTGTGGGGGACATGGATCGGCCGGCACTGGAGATTCCCCAGCTGCTGCGGGAACCCGCCGCCGGAGCCCTGGGCCTCCTGGGACCGGCGGATGGCTCCGCCTTCTTCAGCAACCTTCGCTGGCGGAAGGGTGAAGCCCTGACTTTCCCTGCCCCGGGCCCCACCTGGGGGGTGCCCGGAGCCCTCCGGAACTGGGAAGTGTCCAACCCCCTCAAGACCGCCCAGGTGGATGAGACCCGTCACCCCAGCGCCCAGGACTTGCCGCCCCTCACCTGGCAAAAGGTGCGCGCCGAAGCCGATGGGCGCCTGGACGTGTCCCGCACCCATCCCCGGAGCCCCGGGGGGCCGGACACGGTGTTCCTGCGCACCACCCTGAGGGCGGACCGGGAAGAACTGCGCCGCATCCGCCTTGGCTACAGCGATGTGGCGAGCGTCTTCCTCAATGGCCGCCCCCTCTTCATCGGCGAAAGCGTGTACACCCAGCGGGACCCCAGCTTCCTGGGCATCCTGGGCCCCTTCGACAGCCTCTTCCTGCCCTTGAAGGCCGGGGACAACGAATTGGTGGTGGCCCTGGCGGAATCCATGGGGGGCTGGGGCCTGATGGTCCAGGAAACCCAGACCACCTTCCAGGCGCCGGGTCTGCGCCAGGTCTGGAAGGTCAAGGGCCTCCGTACCCCCGAATCCGTGGCCTACGACCCCAGGCGCCGGGTGCTCTATGTCTCCAACTACGAAGGGAACCAACCCAGCGGCTCCGAGGGCCGCCAGTCCCTGAGCCGGCTGAGCCTGGAGGGGCAGGTGCTGGACCGGGACTGGGTGAAGGGCCTGCGCAACCCCACGGGGCTCAAGGTGGCCGGAGATACCTTGTGGGTGGTGGAGCCCCGCAGCCTGGTGGAGATCGACCTCCCCACGTCCACCCTCCGCCGTCGCCACGAGTTTCCCGGCGCCATGATGCTCAATGATGTGGACCTGGACGGCGCTGGCGTGGTCTATGTCTCCGACAGCCTCCAGGGGGTGGTGTACCGAATGAACGCGGGGAAGCCCGAGGTCATGCTCCGGGGACCCGAGTTCCAGCGCCCCAATGGCCTCCTGGTGCAGGGTTCCAGCCTGTGGGTGGTCACCAACGGGGACGGGGCCCTCAAGGTCGTGGACCTGGCCACCCGAACCATCACCCGACGGATCCCCTTCGGCCGGGGCCTGGGGGATGGCCTGGTGGAAGGGCCCGAGGGCAGCGTGTTCCTCACCCTCCACGAGGGGCGCCTGCTCCAGGTCCGATCCGATGGCAACCTCACCCTGCTCCTGGACACCACGGGCCCCAGCCAGAGCCTGGCGGACCTCGCCTATGTGCCCGAGCGGCGCAGATTCGTGATCCCGACCTTCGCAGACCAAGGCCTTGTGGCCTACGACCTGGCCCGCTAAGGCCCGAAGTCAGGTGCGGGCCCAGGAACTGCCGAAAGACCTGAGGAAGGCGAACCCCCTGCCCGCGCCACCCTCTGCACCTTGAACTGCCTGGACCCGCCCAGGAGCCCGCCGTGCCACCACGCCACACCTGCCTTGCCGCCCTTGCCCTCACCACCCTGCCCCTGGGGGCCCAGGATCCGCCCAAGGTCCTGCGGGCCCCGCGCACCGCCACGGCCCCCAGGATCGATGGCCGCCTGGAGGAGGCGGCCTGGGCCGAGGCACCGGTGCTCCGGGATTTCACCCAGCTCAGCCCGGCCCTGGGTCAACCCTCCCAGAAGGCCACGGAGGTGCGCATCCTCTTCGACGATCGCTTCCTGTACGTGGGGGCCTGGCTGCGGAATCCCAAAGGGGCGGCCGATGTGGTGCGCCAGGTCCACCGCCGGGACCAGGTGAGCGCCAGCGATTGGTTCGCCATCTTCATCGACAGCGCCCATGACCACCGCACCGCCACCAGTTTCATGGTGAACGCTGCCAACGTGCAGCGGGACGGCCTGCATTTCGAAGATGGAACGGAGGACTGGGGCTGGGATGGGGTGTGGGACTCCGCCGTCACCGTGGACGCGACGGGATGGAGGGCGGAACTCCGGATTCCCCTTTCCCTGCTGCGCCTCCACAGGGGCGCCACCTGGGGGGTCAATTTCGCCCGCAGGGACGAGGGCTCCGCCCGGGAGGCCTCGTACTGGTACGCCCCTCCCCGCAGCGAGAGCACCTGGGTGAGCCGCTTCCACCATCTGGAGGGCCTGGAGCAGCTGCGCCCCCAGCTCCGCAGGGAGTGGATTCCCTACCTGAGTCTGCAGCGGAAGTTCGAAACGGCCCAAGCCTGGGACGACCGGGCCTGGACGACCCGGGCGGGCCTGGATGCCCACTTTGGACTCAGCGCTGCCTCCCAGCTGGACCTCACCCTCCGCCCGGATTTCGGCCAGGTGGAGGTGGACCAGGCGGTGATCAACCTCACCACCGTGGAGACCTTCTTCCCGGAGAAGCGTCCCTTCTTCCTGGAGGGCATGGAGATCTTCCAGGTCCCGGGGGTGCGCCTCTTCCACAGCCGTCGCATCGGTCCCGGACTGCCGGGGCCGGATCCGGATCTGAAGGTGCAGGACTGGCCCCTGGCGGTGGAAATCGCCGCGGCCGCCAAGTACACCGCCAAGCTGCCTGGGGGGCTGGCCCTGGGGCTGCTTGGCGCGGGCATGGAGACGGCCAGGGGCACCCTCCAGGGCTCGGAGGACCGCCCCCTGATCTACCCCCGCACGAATGTGGCCTTGGCCCGCCTGACCCAATCCCTGGACGACCGGGGGAGCTACCTGGGGGCCTTTGGATCCTCCTTCTGGCAGACGGGCGGGGGCCGACGGGCGGAGGTCGGGGCCCTGGACGGCGCCTGGCAGTCCCCCCAGCGGACCCTAAGGCTGGAGGGGGTCATGGCCCACAGCGAGGCCGGAACCCAGGCCAGGGGCGCCTCTGGCGATATGGTGAAGCTGCGGGTCAAGGGGGCCCTGGGCGGGGGCTGGGTGATCGATGGCAATGCCTTTACGGTCTCCCGCGCCTTCAACCCCAACGACCTGGGCTACCTGGATCGACCGGACCGCCGGGGATTCACCTTCGACCTGGACAAGCACTGGGACCGTCGGGTGGGCCCCCTGCGCAACCCTATGTGGCGCTTCAACTACG